>NZ_JACJPT010000034.1:0-47669 GCF_014696195.1 Sphaerospermopsis sp. FACHB-1094
GGGACTGGGGACTGGGGACTGGGGACTGGGGACTGGGGACTGGGGACTGGGTAATCAATTTTATGTTTCTCTGTCAACTATCAACATATCAACATATCAACATATCAACTATCAACATATCAACTATCAACTATCAACTATCAACTATCACCAATTTATGCCAATCTACGTTTACTGGGGTGAAGATGATTTTGCGATGGAAAAGGCGGTTGTAGCTTTGCGCGATCGCGTTCTTGATCCTCTTTGGACAAGCTTTAACTATACCGCTTTTCCCCCAGATCAACCTGATGCAATAATTCAGGCTTTAAATCAAGTTATGACTCCCGCTTTCGGTGCTGGTGGGCGTTTGGTTTGGTTAGTCAATTCTAATTTATGCCAACAGTGTCCAGAAAATGCGTTATCAGAATTACAACGGACTTTACCCGCAATTCCTGAAAATTCCTTTTTATTGGTAACAAGCCGCAGTAAACCTGATGAACGTCTCAAAGCTACAAAATTTATCAAACAATTTGCCGAAATCCGCGAGTTTTCACTTATTCCCCCCTGGAAAACTGAGTTGTTGGTACAAGCTGTCAATGAAGTTGCTCAAGATGTCGGTATCAAATTAACTTCCCAAACTGCGGAAATATTAGCTGAGTCTATAGGCAACGACACCAGGCTTCTCTATACAGAAATGGAGAAATTACGCCTGTTTATGGGAGGTAGTAATAAACCTTTAGATGTGAAAACTGTAACTCAGTTAGTCAGAAATACTACTCAAAACACCTTGCAATTAGCAGCAGCTATTAGAACGGGTGATACAGCTAAAGCTTTGGGTATTGTCGGGGATCTAATAAATGCGGCTGAACCGGGTTTAAGAATTGTTGCCACTTTGATAGGGCAGTTTCGCACATGGCTATGGGTAAAGATTATGATGGAAACAGGAGAGCGCAACCCCCAAGCGATCGCCCAAGCAGCGGAAATCAATAACCCCAAACGTATTTACTTCTTACAGCAAGAAGTCAAATCTCTTTCTGTACAACAACTAATTTCATCTTTACCCCTACTGCTGGAATTAGAAGTTAGCCTCAAACAAGGAGCTTCAGAAACCTCAATCCTACAAACTAAAGTCGTTGAACTATGCCAAGTATATCAGAAACGGTGATTGGTGATTGGTGATTGGTAATTGGTGGTAATTGGTAGTTGGTAGTTGGGAAAAATACAAATAACTTCCCCCTGCTTCTTCCCCAGTCCCCAGTCCCAACCTTGATCAAAATTCCGATTTTACCGGAACATCTGATTCCTAAAATAAATCAAATCTATTATCATATCTCTACTATTATTCTGTGTCATCTATCGTATGCAGGAAAATTATTTTGTCTTTTTGCGAACTTCAATTAAACATAAACTTTCTGAGTCCTTGGTATTTGCAACTCTCGCCGCTGCGAGTTTAATTGCTACTTTGGGTTTGACTGTGAAAGCAGATGCTCAAATTCCGCCAGTTGATAATGCAGAAGTTACTAACTATGCCCAGTCTGTATTAGAAATGGAGCCAAAGCGCCAAATTGCGTTTAAAGAAATTAAAAAACTTATTGGTGGAGAAGAAATTCCCAAAATTGTCTGTAATGACCCTAACAGCATGAATTCCCTACCAAACAAGGCCAGGGAGATAGCTGTTAATTATTGTAACGATTCTCAAAACATAGTATCAGCCAATAATTTAAGCATTGCCCGGTTTAATCAAATTACTGTCGAAATTCAAAGCAACGCCGATTTGAAGCGTCAGATATATAATACTTTGCTGCGGTTGCAAAATGAATCTGCTTCTAAATCGGGTGCGCGTAATAGCCGTTAGATATTGGCAAAGGTAGGGATCAGGGAGCAGGGAGAAATTATTTGTATTTTCCCAGTCACCAATCACCAATCACCAGTCACCGATCACCGATCACCAATCATGCTGACATCAACGGCTAATTTCTGCCCCAATTTTAGCAGATGACGACACTGATTAGCTTCGGTTGGGTTGTTCAAGTTAGTGAGACACAGGGGAACTATTTGACTATGTAAACAACTAAAGTATAGTTCTTGGGATTTTTCCAGAGAAATACCCAAATTTAACTGATATCCCACATCAATCAACTTTTCTAACCTTTGGATATCTGTACTAAAAGAACCATTAGCCTCGTGTAATAATTGCCACAGCAAACGCACAATTAACTGTTCTAATATCTGTTTGCCTTCAGGTATATTTAGCTGACAACGCAAATGTTTAGCTTCAGTGGCGATCGCCTCTAATTCTAAAATGTGATTCCAACTTAATTGGGTTTCGGTGATATCTTGCTCTAGGCTACGCAATGTCATCATACAGCGATAACCTAAAGCTATCTCCGCTGCTACTTGCAATTCTTGAGGAACTGTTAACCCATCCCGATGAAAAGCCATAATCACACCGTAGTTTTCCCTGTATGTCTGGGTATACAATTGGTCTAATCTATTCAGTGTTTCCTGACTTAACAGCCGCATAATACGATGACGTTCTTCTGCAAACAGATTTTGCAAACTAAAGGCTTCATCACCAAAAATCTTTGTCATTGCCAAAATAGCATGAGCCGCGCTGGCCTGTTGCAAAGATGTAAATAGAGTTTCTTTGAGGTGACTATAATCACGTCTACCTGTAAACTGTTGAATGCAGCAGTGAAAATCCCAACCGCCTAAATGCAACACTGCAAATACTAAATTTTCACTTTCCCAAGTAATTTCTGACACTAACTTCAAGTGTCCCACCGCCATAGTTAACGCGCCCATGCGTTGCAATTGATAATCTAACTCATTGGCTGTGTAGCAATAAACACGCTTTTGATAAGTTTCCAGATTTTCCGATCTGTCTTGTGTGGAGATCGCATTATTGTGATTGTTGAATAAGGAAGTAATCGCATAATGGGCAGCAACTTGTTTAAATCCAATTTGGGCAGTTAGCACCAATTGACGATAAACTTCTGCACCATGTTTAAAGTGTTCCACATTGCTGTGAGCTAAACCCAAACGTTTGAGGAAACCTTTTTCCAACTGCACACCTGCCACATCTCCTGCTAATTCTAAAGCACGAGCAGCATAGCGGAGAATTTGCGTTCCTTCTGGTCTGGATAACTCTTCAAAAAACCAACCACAACTGGTAAACATAAATAAGGCGTGGCGCTGCATTTCCAACAAACGCAAAGCATCTATCTGTTCTGTAGCAGTAAGTTTGTGGGTTTGATGACGGGAGAGAAAACGGGTGACATTAGCAGGAGAGCGATCGCGTAAAATTTCAATATATTCATCCCTTGCTAACCAGGGATCACGAAATAACTTTCTCCCATATTCCTCATACACTTCAATTAACTGATCCCGCAACCAGTTCAACGCACTGCGTAACGGCTTGCGCCATTTTTGATGCCAAACACCACCTTCTCCACCACAACCACAATCATCTTGCCATCTATCCACACCATGAGCGCAACTCCAAGCGGTGACAGGTTTTAACTCCACTTCCCAACTCGGAGGATTTAAACTTAAATAGTGAGCAAAATTTGTTACCGTCCAACCGTGACGGGGAAACTCACCAATAAAAGCATAGGCTAAAGTTTTCTCAGTTCCCTTTTTGTGATGTCCAAAGGTTTCCCCATCGGTAGCTACAGATATTAACTGTGCGGGACGATGATCCCCGCGTACTGCTGCACCTACTCTACCTGCAAAGTGGTGAGAACTATAAACCACATCACTAAAACCCATATCCCGTGATATCGGACCATCGTAGAAAAAGATATCAATATAAGGTAAACCTTCTGTGTTTTCTAGAGAAGTGGTTTTAGTCACACTCAAAGGTGAAGATGTGGTTTGCAGAGTTGGCTTTAAATAACAACGATAAGGACGAGTAGGATCAATCTGACTACCTCCAACTTCATGCCATTTAGGGTGGGGATCATGTTCTGTGGCGAAAGGACGACAACGTTGAGCTTGGGATGGTGCAAGGACAATAAAACGAATGCCTTCGGAAATGAGAGCTTTGATAGTTGCATAATCAACCGCCGTTTCTGCTAACCAGATACCTTCGGGATCACGACCAAAACGAGATTTAAAGTCTGCTTTGCCCCAGCGAATTTGTGTATATTTATCTCGTTCATTAGCTAAAGGCATGATAATGTGATTATAGACTTGGGCGATCGCATTGCCATGACCATTTAACCTTTGACTACTCTTAGCATCAGCTTCTAAAATTCGTTGATAAACTTCTACATCGTAGCGTTCCAACCACGACATCAGAGTAGGACCAATATTAAAGCTCATGTACTCATAATTATTGACGATCCCCAATAATTCATTTTTGTCATTTAGCACTCTAGCAAAGGCATTGGGGCGATAACATTCCCAATGAATGCGCTCATTCCAATCATGAAAAGGGGTAGCACTAGGTTGACGTTCAATGGCATCTAAATAAGGGTTTTCTCTAGGTGGTTGATAAAAATGTCCATGCACCGTCACGTATACACCACGGGGTTTTTTCAGGGGATCATTTTCAGTCAGGTGTTGAGAATCTGGTTCTGATTGATTTAATGTTAATGTTAAGCCAGAGTTTACTGGCAATTCAGCAGCAGATGTCATCATATTTTTATCCCAATTAAAATTACAGGTCAAATTGCAATTGTGGCGAAAGTGTGTGTTATGTGTACCTTTTTACATTTGTTTTATGGTCTAATCCGCTTTAAACAACAGCTTGAAAATCAAACCGAATCAGAATTTTGGCAAAAATTGTCTCAATATGTCAGGAAATCTGCATTCTCGCGCAACTGTTCCCTCGTAGATGAAAAATGATCAAAGATGGCATAAAATTTCATATTGGGGATTATATCACTGGCAACGCTCATCAGCCAAGACAATTAACGGTATTGTAATCTATTAAAACCCATTTTTGTGATAAAACCCAAGTTGAAAGTCATACTTTTGCAACAAAATATTGCAATATTGAATTAAATCGTCATCTTATTTTATATATCTGCGGAAATCATTGAAACAGTAGAATTTCCGAAAGCTTGACAGTATCCTATATCTTGGTTATACCTATCCAAAATTCGAGATCATATAATGTCAACTAAAAACATCATTTTTCTTGGCCTATTAGTTTTTATCCCCATTTCCCTAGCAGCGCACTTTTTGGAGTGGGGAGAATTGGTAGTATTCATCACCGCAGGATTAGCAATTTTGCCCCTAGCCGCTTGGATGGGTGCAGCTACCGAAGAAATTGCTGTAGTTGTCGGTCCGGTGCTGGGAGGGTTATTAAACGCTACCTTTGGTAATGCTACAGAATTGATCATAGCCTTGGTTGCCCTCAATGCTGGACTGATAGAAGTCGTTAAAGCCAGTATCACAGGTTCAATTATCGGTAACTTACTGCTAGTTATGGGTCTTTCTATGTTATTAGGCGGACTACGTTACAAGGAACAAACTTTTGAATCGGTGGTAGCTAGGGTAAATGCTTCATCGATGAATTTGGCGGTTATAGCAATTTTGCTACCCACAGCTATGAACTACACTTCCATTGGCATTAGTGAAAAAGTAGTACAAAATCTGTCTCTAGCTGTGGCTGTAGTCTTAATTTTAGTTTATGGCTTGACACTGCTATTTTCTATGAAAACTCACGCCTATTTATATGATGTAGGTGTAGCAGAGATAAAAGAAGCTGAAGAAACTCCCCATGAAAAACCCAATCTTTGGTTGTGGAGTGGTGTACTCTTAGTTTGCACTCTGCTGGTGGCTTTAGAATCAGAATTATTGGTAGATTCTTTGGAAGTAGCTACTTCTAAACTAGGTTTAACAGCTTTGTTTACAGGGGTAATTTTAGTTCCCATTGTTGGTAATGCTGCTGAACACGCTACGGCTGTAACTGTGGCCATGAAAGATAAAATGGATCTTTCTTTATCTGTTGCGGTGGGTTCAAGTATGCAAATAGCGTTATTTGTTGCTCCTGTTTTGGTTATTGCAGGTTGGTTTATGGGTCAACCAATGGATTTAGATTTTAATCCTTTTGAACTGGTAGCTGTAGCGGTATCGGTTTTAATTGCCAATAGCATTAGTTCTGATGGTAAGTCTAATTGGTTGGAAGGAACTTTACTTTTAGCTGCTTATACAGTTTTAGGTTTTGCTTTTTATTTCCACCCGGTTACTAACAGTATCGGTTAGTGATTCAGTTTTGATACTCCCCACGGCTAAAAGCCGGGGGATTCTTGAATAGTCCACAAACGAACCTTCAACGGTGCTATCAAACCCACATTCCGCACCCCCTAGTGTCACAATCGGTAATTTCGGATTTTTGAATACCTTTGAGGATAATTTTGATACAAAATAGTCTAAATCTTAGGTGGCGATAGCGAAGCGCTGCTGCAAGCAGTTCGCCAATCTCAAATCCCCAAACGGTCAATCTTCGTTGTGTGACAGTTTAGGGTGCGGAAGGTGGGTTTCAAGGGGAAAAAACCCAAAAAAAATCCGCCCTTTAAGGGAGAGGTCATTGTCAATTTTTAATTGTTAATTGTCCATTATTGAAGAGCCTCAAACCTTTGATTTATGAGGCTTTTTGGTTTATTCAGCAACCCCTAAATATCTAAAAAAGGGAAAAGCTGTAATAATGTCTTGCGTAACTGTAACAGAAATATTTTTTCTCGGATTTGAGCATTAAGTTTTGGTGGGGGGCTGGTTTGTAGTTGCGCTTGTATTTGGGCATATTCAGCAGCAGTTAAGAGTTTACCATCAATAGGCGATCGCCCAATGGTAATAATCTCTGTCCGCAATATCTCCTCTGGTATATCCTCCACAGGTGGTAATGCCATGACCTTTGTTCCCCAATGGCTACTAACCACCACTAACATAGCGGTACTTATACCCAAAAACCAAAATTTCATACATCTCATTTTTGACTTTTGACTTTTTACAGTCCTGGTGGTAATGCTTCACCACACAATTGATGAATTTTGACAATGCGTTCAAACAACCAAGGATATCCTTGACGATATTGAGGAATAAGTGCTAAAGGACTCAATAAAGCGGCTGCGGCAATATCAGCTACACTCAAATGATCGCCTACTAAATATTCGCTGCTTCGCCAGCGTTTAGATAATTCTTCTAGGGCAATTGTCAGCCTTTTAGTAGCTAATTCTACACTAGCATTGTTAATACCATATTGTTTCCTAACCACACCAATCACTATTTGACTGGATAAAGAGGGATCAATGTTTTTACCTTCACCAGCCCGAAAATGATAATATACAAACCTTGTAGCAGTACCAATGCTTTCATCTAACCAGTCTTCCAGCATCAAAGCTTCTGTTTGTTGTTCCGGGTTACTGAAAAATAATGAAGGTTCTGGTTGATACGATTCTAAAAATTTTAAAACTTGCGTAGAGTCGCCAATAGCTTGGGGTTGTCCCTCTATTTGCGGCAACAAAACAGGCAGAGTAGTTAAACCTGTTAATGGCTTCACCTTGAGGATGTGCAAGCCAGGAGTGAGATTTTCTACCTGATAATTAATACCCTTGTAACCTAAAACCAGTCGAGCTTTACGACAATAGTGAGATGTACTGAATTGCAGTAGCAACATAAAGCTACTTTCTAACTAAGTAAAGACAATTGTTGCAATCATGGACAATGAACAATTGACAATTACCGAAACAATTATCAATTGATAACCATAAGCGGATTGATTCGATTTTATCATAGTCGAGTCGCTCCGCTTTGGTTTTGATTGTCCTGCCAAGAAGGTTATCTCATACTGTTTACCATTCTGGATGCCTGATCAAATTATTTATGTGATTGCGATGCAGAGAGAATCGCTATCCTCAATAAATTATCGTATCCAGTCTTAGTTTGGAGTAGCAGCGGGGGTAGCTTCTGGTGTTGTTGTAGCAGCGGGGGTAGCTTCTGGTGTTGTTGTAGCAGAAGCGGGGGTAGCACCAGTGTCAGCAGGCTCGCCAGCTGCTGGTGTAGCAGCGGGAGTAGTGGTAGTACCAGCGGGATTGCCACCACCTTCACAAGCTCCCAGAGTGGTAGCCAGACTTAACATGAGAGCCAAACCAAAGATTTTTGTTTTCATAACTCCTCTTTCACCAATTAAGGCAATACTAAAAATTGCTCTGTTGACTACAATAGCTTATTTGTCGATTTTTTTGAAATGCTTTGAGAGTAGAAATTTCCACCCAACTTTTGGGTAATCTCTAACGGTAAACCAATATGAGTATTAGGTATTGCTTCTGACTGCTCTGCATTGCCATAATTTTAAATGTATTAAGTTTAAGTACAAAATCTATCATTTACAAAAATCATGACTGCTGTCCGCAAATTAGCTGTTGCTACAAAAAGTGCCTGGTTCAAGCGAAATTTGACCCCACCCTGGGGTCCTCACAAGGGTAGGTATTTTACATTTTCGTGAGGGCAAGACTTGGGGGACAAGGAAGGACAGTGGACAAGGGAGGAAAACCGTACAAATAATGTACAATTGGTAACAAAAACTGAGGCTAAACAGACCTTGTTTTGTAGAAAATCTTCCTTGTCTACAATACCTCCTTGTCTTCGGTGGTCCTGCCTCAACAGATAATATTAAAAACCTACCCCTGCGGGGAGGAAATTAGCTAGTTAATCATTTGCTAACTTTCGCTAACTAATGCTATACTTTCCTCATGGCATACATACCACTCAGAAAAGCGGTCGAATTTCTGGGATTGCATCCAAACACTTTAAGGAGATATGCAGATGAGGGGAAAATCAAAAGCATTAAAAACCCAGCAGGGCAAAGATTGTACGATGTCGAATCATACATCAGGGGCGATTCAACTAGAACTCCCACTATTTGCTACTGTCGGGTTAGCTCCTCAAAGCAGCGAGATGACCTCGATAGACAAATCGCTTATATGCAATCCCTCTACCCAGACGCAGAAATCATCAAAGATATCGGCTCAGGACTCAACTTCAAAAGAAAAGGTCTGCGCTCCCTACTGGACAGACTTCTGCAAGGAGATAAATTCATCCTTGTTGTTGCCTGTCGGGACAGACTCGCAAGATTTGGATTTGAGCTTGTACAATATATGGTCGAGCAAAACGGTGGACAAATCGTGGTTCTCGACAAAACTGTACACTCTCCACAATCAGAGCTTACCCAAGTGGTTCGGCTTCGCTCACCATAAAATTTACTATCAATCCTTCACGTTTTTTCCTGTAGAATGCAGGACTGGAGAAAATACTTTAAAAAAATCAAAGAGGATTTATCTGAAATTGAGTCCTGCACAGAAAAGGAAGGTTAAATATTGGTTTGGTGTTTCCAGATTTGTTTATAACGAAACAATTCGGTATTTACAAACTCCAGAAACAAAAGCCAACTGGAAAGGGATAAAAACTGGGATTATCCAAGGATTACCTGAATGGTGTAAAGATGCGCCATATCAAATTAAATCTATTGCCATTAAAGATGCTTGCCAAGCTGTTAAAAATGCTAAGAAAAAGTATATTAATGGTGGTGGAATTAGCAGGTGTAGATTCAGAACCAAAAAAGATCCTGTGCAGTCTTGTTATATTCCCAAATCTGCTGTAAAAGATGCAGGAATTTATCACACTGTGTTAGGAGAGCTAAAATATAAAGATCCTCTCCCTGATGGGTTTGGAGATTGTAGATTAGTCTCATTTTACGGAGATTATTACATCTGCTTACCAATAGAAAGTCTACGGCATAAAACCGAGAACCAAGGTCGTGTTGTAGCTTTAGATCCCGGAATTAGAAATTTTTTAACCTTCTTTGCGGATAATTGCTTTGGATGGTTAGGCGAAAATGCTAATCTAAGAACCCAGAAACTTTGTTTCAAATTAGATAAGTTAATTAGCAAAATATCTAAGGCTAAGAGCAAACAGAAGAAGAGATTAAAAAATGCAGCAACTCGGCTAAGAGGAAAGATTAAATATCTAGTAGACGAGTTGCATAAAAAGACAGCTAGATTTTTGGTTGATAATTTTGATGTGATTCTACTTCCTACTTTTGAGACATCTATGATGTCTAGAAAAGTCAAGAGAAGGATTAAGTCTAAATCAGTCCGACAAATGCTTACTTTAAGTCACTACAAATTCAAGCAATTTATCAAACATAAAGCGCACGAATTTAATAAAATAGTGGTTGATGTTAATGAAGCATACACTTCAAAAACAGTAAGTTGGACTGGTGAAATCATCAATAATCTAGGGGGATCTAAAACTATCAAATCTCGGATAGATGGTAAAACTATGAACCGAGATTTGAATGGTGCGCGAGGAATTTATGTCTCGGCTTGCGCTCGACACAAGTCTTCGTGCATTGGTTGATACGCCTTGGTTGAGAGATAATCTCAACTTATGTATTTGTTAGCATTAGTTAGCAAAAAGGTATCGGCTCTAGTATCCTGTTAAAAAATATGCAAACAAATTCTAAATCGAATAGTGCATCCACAGTAGTGCGCTCTAAAAGAAAACGTAATTCCCCTAGAAAAATATCAACTTCTCTAGTCAGTGAGGCAGTAGTATCAACATTGGAGAAAAATTCTGGACAAAAAACAGTCACAAATACCACAAATGTGAATGGGCAGTCCAAGGATAAACACCTAAATGAGATGTCTACTGCTGCATCCACACCGATATGGTTGCTACGCTTGCACGCTGTCTATCGTTATTCCTCAGCTGCGACATTTGTATCTGTGGCTGCAACACTGGTGGTTTATGGTTTGACAGTCTATTCTCAAGAGCTTTGGAGTCAATATTACCGCACTCTGCAAAGCCTACAACGTCATGAGCGGCAGTTGAACACAATCAATGCAGCACTGATCAAAAAGATGGCTGAAGAGGGAGAAAAAGCAGAAGCAGGACTAAAATTACCAACTCCAGGGGAGACAATTTTTTTGCCACCAACATCCCCTAGTCCAAAGTCAGCATCCTCAAGTATAATTCCCAATTCACAAGTGCAGTCCCAAACTTCCTCTCCATTAGGATATTAAAATTTAAAGAGATTGGTGATTGCTAATTGATTACCCCTATTCCCTGTTCCCTGTTCCCTATTCCCTGTTCCCTATTCCCTGTTCCCTGTTCCCTGTTCCCTAACAACTGAGAACTGACACAAAAAAACCCAATGCAGAAGTCACCAAGCCGAACAAAATTGAGAAATTTGCAGAATTTAAAGTTTACAAGGCGGCGCAAGTTCTACAAACAAGCTGTACCAGAGAATGGTTTTCCTCAAGCTCAAGCAACCAATCCCAAGTCTCGACTGTTGATAGTTTGGGGTATATTGGTTGCTGCTGGGTTGGGGTTGGCTTTCAATTTGTATCGACTGCAAATTATTGATGGTGCAAAACTCACTCAAAGGGCAAGAAACCAGCAAATGGTGAATGTGCGTCCTTTTATACCCCGTCGCCCAGTGGTTGATCGCAATAACAATATGTTGGCCATTGACCGTCCAGTATATACCCTGTATGCCCATCCCAAACTATTTGATAAGTCTAAGGAGGAAATAGCAGAAAAAATTGCACCAATTCTCAACAAAGATGCTCGTCAGTTAGTAAAAACATTTGAAAGTAGAAGCAGCGGTATTCTAATTGCTAATGGTATTGGCGAAAATATTGCCGATCGCTTGATTTCATTCCGCTTGAATGGCTTGGAATTTATTCAAAAATATTCCCGTTTCTACCCACAAGATGATTTGGTTGCTAATGTAGTGGGCTATGTTAATCTTGACCGTCAGGGTCAGGCGGGGGTTGAATATAGTCAAGAGACACTATTGGAACGCTCCAGGCAAACAGTGCGTCTCAGTCGGGCTGGTAACGGTGCAATTATGCCAACCTATGCACCAGAAGGATTTTTGCATTCTGATGATTTAAAACTGCAACTCACTATTGATAATCGTTTACAACGGGCAGCCCGGACGGCACTCAAAGAACAGATTGACAAGTTTCAGGCTAAACGCGGTGCTGTAATTGTGATGGATGCCACCGATGGTTCATTATTGGCCTTGGTTTCTCATCCTACCTATAATGCAAATCAATATTCCAAAGCAGATATTTCACTGTTTAGAAATTGGCCTGTCGCGGATCTTTATGAACCAGGTTCTACTTTTAAACCTTTAATTGTGGCGATCGCTCTGGAAAATGGTGTCATCAAACCAGAGGATGTATTTAATGACCCAGGTACTATTAAAGTCGCTGACCGCATTATCAAAAACGCAGAAATTAACAGTTTTAGACGAATTAATATTGCCGAAATTTTACAAACTTCTAGCAACGTTGGTATGGTACAAATTATCCAACGTCTGAAGCCGAGAACATATTATAACTGGTTAGAAAAACTGGGACTAGGACAAAAAATGGATACAGATTTGCCTTTTGCAGTCAGTGGCAGTCTCAAAAGGCAAGAAAAATTCCTATCCTCTAATCTAGAACCAGCAACTACTTCTTTTGGGCAAGGTTTTTCTTTGACACCTTTACAACTGGTGCAAATGCACGGCGCTTTGGCTAATGGTGGTAAATTGATAACACCCCATGTAGTTGAAGGCTTGATTGATAATCAAGGTAAAATTCACTACTCACCTAATCTACCAGCACCACGCCAGATTTTCTCACCTACAACTACCCAAAAGGTCATGGACATGATGGAAACTGTGGTTTCTCAGGGAAGTGGTAAAGCTTCTCAAATCAAAGGATACGGTATTGCAGGTAAAACCGGTACAGCCCAAAAAGCCTCTCCTAAAGGTGGATATATTCCCGGTGCAAGAATTACTAGCTTTGTGGGTATTGTCCCAGCAGAAGCCCCCCGTTATGTAGTTTTGGCAATAGTCGATGAACCAAAAGGAGCAAATGCCTATGGTGGAACTGTGACAGCGCCTATTGTTAAATCTGTAATGGAAGTGCTTATTCCTATGCAGAAGATTCCACCAAGTCAGCAGGTGACAGGTGATAATTGATAATTGATAATTGATAATTGATAGTTGTTTTTATCCAATTACCAATTACCAATTACCAATTACCTCAAACATAAGTTCTCTTGATTGTTTCTTCAATTGAACCTAGATTTTCAAACATTTCAATTAGTTGATGGGATTTGGTTTTGCGATTTGCCAAAATATCTTTTAATGGGGCTAAAAATTTAATATCTGGGTCATTTTCTAGAGCATTTTCAGCAGCGTGTAAAACTTTGGTGGCATTTAGAAAAATATCATCATGATCAAATCCTGCTTTGGCTGAAATTTGATGTAAAGTTGTATCAGGTACAATAGCTCTACCTTCCAAGGTTTTATCTAAAGCCAAACCTTTTAACAGTGCCAGTAACCCTGCATAAATAGAAAAATTATCACAGCTATCACAAGCTTTAAATTCGATTCTTCCTACTTCTGCGGGAATGCGGGCAATTTTCGTTAATGAAGGTACACTTTTAATTAAATGTTCCTGGTTTTCCACAAACACTAATGTTGCTGATCTTTTGCCAGTTCTGATAAATGTCCTCACTGATAAACCTTCCCATAAACTGCCATTATAAAACGGAGAACTGTAACTAAAAGGAACAATAAAAGGACTGTAATAGGTCAGTTTTTTCCCAATATCAATTACATTTTCTATAGGCAAATCTGCTATGGAAATATTTAAATCTGGACCATAGGAAACCATGTAAATATGGGCAGTTTGTTCATCTGGATAAGCTTGTAATTGCCTAAGTTCAAAATCATTTAATGGTGGTTGGGGTTCAAAAACACAAGTATAGGGATTAAAACTGATTAAAACAGGAGAAAAACCAAAACTAGCAGCTGTCTCACGTAGTAAAGAAAAACTAGCTGTTAATTCATCAATTGCACCTTGAATAGTAGAATTTATAGTAGTTCTAATTTCGATGCCTTTAGCTACACAATCAATTACTGCTTCTGAATCAGCAAATCTTTCAAAACCCTCAATATACCATCGCTTCTTTTTAATACCAGCATCACCAACCCTCAATTGTGGGTAGTCATGGGGGTAAAGAGGTAATTTGTCAACTATTTGCTGAAAATCAGCAAATTTTGTACAAGAGAAATCAGCAAACTTTCCTTCATGGTTAAGAAAAGCAACTTCATGTTCAATTCCGAAAAAAAACATAGGTGATTGGTGATTGGTGATTGGTGATTGGTGATTGGGCATTATTAGATTATTAATCTTCCCCTGCCTTTTGCCTCCTTTAAAGTAGTAAATAGAAAAAATTATCAATAATCTTTGTAAAAGGGATTTTAGCGCAAAACAGACGATTGGGGTAGTTTAGAAATGAATGATTGATAATATCTTGAATGTCTTGAATATCTTGAGGCGTGAGTTTTTATGACAAGTGCGGTTAAAACCCCCTACAGTAGCGAACAAATTACGGTTTGGTTACGTGGACTACTAACTATTGCTTGGGCTGATGGTAATTTTGATGCCCAAGAACAGGAGTTAATTAACAGCATTACCAAAGATGAATTAGCCCCTTGTCTGAAATGGGATTCATTAGAGATAATTACACCTGAAGAATTAGCTGCTGTGTTGGGTAAAGGTACAGCAGTTGGGGAAAATTTTTTGCGGACAGCAGTGATGGTGGCGATCGCTGATGGAATATATTCTCCCAGCGAAGAAAAAATTTTACACAAGTTTTGTCAAGCTTTGGAATTAGACACCCAAGCCCTCACAGCTTTACGTCACACATTGGAACATCCCAAACAAGTACAAGAAACCACCCTACACCCACCAGATATATTGCACCCGCTTCGGGATTGGTTAGACGGGTTAGAAATTCATGATCCTAGAGTTGCCAGATTTTTATGTAAAATGATTCCTTCCCAGTGTCCTTTTGAAAGAGATGTCACCCTATTTGGTAAAAAAATAGTCCATATTCCCCCAATGTGCAAAATCAACCCATTGTATGAACAATTAGTAGGTTTACGCTTTCGCGCTCTTTCCTACCTTGCTGATGAATGTCAGGAGGATGTTTCACAGTATATTTAGGCATTAGGTATGGAGCATGGAAGATTTTTTATGCTCTATTCCCGCCCTTAACAAATAAACCAGGTGCATAATTCTTGTATTTAATGAATAGACCAGATTTTGAAAATTTAGAGGTTTACAAATTAGCTGAAAAGTTAGCTAATCAAATTTGGTATATTGTTAAAGAATGGGACTATTTCGCCAAGGATACTATAGGCAAGCAAATTGTGAGGCTGCTGATAGTGTTTGTACCAATATTGAGGAAGGCAGGGGGCGATATAATGGCCAAGATAATCGCTGATTTGTAAAAATTGCTAGAGGGTCTTTATATTAAACAATAAGTTTGTTAAGACTAGCATACTCTAGACAATTATTAACCAATGAACAAATAAACCGATTCAAACCAATTATTGAGGAACTGTTACCTAAACTTAGTGCTTACTTAAAATCAATAGGAAACAGAAAAGACAACTAATAGCTAATTTTCAATGCCCAATGCCCAATGCCCAATGCCCAATAATTAAATTATGCAATTTATCGATCAAGCAGTAATTGAAGTTCAAGCCGGTAAAGGTGGCGATGGTATCGTCGCTTTTCGCAGAGAAAAATATGTACCAGCAGGTGGTCCTTCTGGTGGTAACGGAGGAAAAGGTGGTTCAGTGATTTTTGTGGCTGATACCAACTTACAAACCTTATTAGACTTTAGATATAAACATATATTTAAAGCCGATAATGGTGGTCGTGGTGGTCCTAATAATTGTACAGGTGCAAACGGCAAAGATTTAATTATTGAAGTTCCCTGTGGTACTGCCATTTATGATGGGGAAACGGACGCTTTGTTATGTGATTTAGTTGAACCTGGACAACGTTTTCTGGCTGCTGAAGGTGGCAAAGGTGGTTTAGGAAATCAACATTTTTTAAGTAACCGTAACCGCGCCCCAGAATATGCCCTTCCTGGTTTAGAAGGTGAACATAAATTTTTACGTTTGGAGTTGAAACTGTTAGCAGAAGTGGGAATTATTGGTTTACCAAATGCTGGTAAATCAACTTTAATTTCTTCTTTGTCTGCTGCACGTCCGAAAATCGCTGATTATCCTTTTACAACTCTTGTTCCTAATTTGGGAGTAGTGAAAAAACCCACAGGTGATGGTACTGTTTTTGCAGATATTCCTGGTTTAATTGAAGGTGCTTCTCATGGTGCTGGTTTGGGTCATGATTTTTTGCGGCACATTGAAAGGACTAGGGTTTTATTACACTTAATTGATGCTACAAGTGAAGATGTAATTGGTGATTTCCATACTATTCAAGAAGAACTCAAAGCTTACGGAAGGGGTTTGGCTAAACGTCCGCAAATTTTGGCGTTAAATAAAATTGATGCGGTTGATAGGGCAAGTGTTGATTTAGAGGCTTTAGCTACACAATTAAATCATCTTTCTTTAGCTCCGGTTTTTATTATTTCGGCTGTAACTCGCACTGGTTTAGATGAGTTGATGCAGGAAATTTGGCGAGTGGTTGATGAAGTGAATGCTTTGGAAGCTGCGGAGGTTGGGGTGTAGTTGATGTAAGGATTTTGTTGAGTAAATGTCCGCAAATGCGGACTCATTTTTACTATTTTCGTAATTATTTGGAAACAATATCTAACAAAATATTGGACAGGCAAGATGCCTGTCCCACAAAGGTTTTAATTACATTATTTACACTTTAATAAACCAGCGTTTCTGATACATTAAAACCGCCACACCATACCAAAACAACAGGGTAAAAAGTGCAAATAAAAATGAACCGTTGGCATTTCCCGCCCACGATGCCAAGATATTTTGATAAATCCAATTGTAGATACTAATGGCATTTTCACCAGTACCAATTTGAGTTCTTACTGTGACTTTGATTAACAAAACTGAGGCGATAAAAATAGCGATCGCATTTAACCCCATCACCTCAAAAGGTTTACTCCAGCGTTTTATCCCTCTCACTTCTATCAATTCATAACAACCCGCTAATAACATTAACCCCCAACCGCTGGTAAACAAAACATAGGAACTTGTCCAGAGTTTCTTGTTAATGGGAAATGCTACATCCCAAATAATTCCAATTACTAAACAACACAAACCAAATAAAACTAAATCCATGCTAGTTTGTGAATTAGCCTGTTTTTTATTTTTAATCCAGTCTCCTGCAAAATAACCGACTAAAACGCTAACTATTGCTGGAATTGTACTATATAATCCTTCTGGATCTCCCATGAAATTAAACCCATCACCTTTATATAAATGTGGTTTGGGAATAATTAATCTGTCAATAAATGCGCCAAAATTACCTTCCCGCGTCAGCACTCCCGCACCATAACCGGGAACAGGGACATACATCATTGTTATCCAATAACCAATAAGTAATATTCCTGCTAATATCCATTGACTTTTGCGGGGTAATTTTAAAACTATCAAAGATGCAAAAAGGTAAGTTAAACCTATTCTTTGCAATACCCCCATCAAGCGGAGACTACTAAAGTCAAAAGTCCAAACACCTTTATTCCAAAAGCCGTTAAGTATTAATCCTAATACAAAGAGAATAGCAGCGCGGCGCAGAATACGTAAGTAAACAGTTTTGGTAGGTTTGTTATTAGCGGTGTACTTTGATAAAGAGAAATTCATTGCTACACCAACAATGAACAGAAAGAAAGGAAATACTAAATCGGTGGGTGTACAACCGTTCCAGTCCGCATGATCTAAAGGGGGATATTTAGCCTCTGCGACTCCCGCCATATTGACAAGAATCATACCCGCAATAGTAATACCACGAAATACATCCAGTGAAGTCAGGCGCATAAGCGAAATAGTTTTTTTTGATGAATATTAAACTACCGTTATCAAGAAAAATTTATATACTAGTTACAAGGTAATATTTTGTTAAATATTGTTTGAATTTTGAATTTTTTAATATGGCTATCAACATTGGAGATACTGCACCTGATTTTAGTCTACCCTCTCAAGACGGTTCTACAGTCAGTTTAAAGGATTTTCGCGGCAAAAAGGCTGTCGTCCTTTACTTTTATCCTAAAGACGACACCCCTGGATGTACTGCGGAATCTTGCGCTTTCCGAGATCAATATGAAGTATTTAAAGCTGCTGGTGCTGAAGTCATCGGCGTAAGTGGTGACTCTAGCGAATCTCATCAGAAGTTTGCAGCTAAGTACAATTTACCTTTTACACTGTTGAGTGATAAAGGCGACAATGTTAGAAAACAATATGGTGCAACTACTGCTTTTGGTTTTATCCCCGGCCGGGTAACTTACGTAATAGACCAAAACGGCATTGTTAAATCTGTGTTTGATTCCATGTTTAACTTTAAAGGTCACGTTGAGGAAACCTTGAAAATGTTACAACAGTTGGCTGCAAGATGATTTGGTGATTGGTGATACAATTTTGGAGTTTGGATTTTGGAGTTTGGATTTTGGAGTTTGGATTTTGGATTTTGGATTGTATTTCATGTACTCCAATCTAAAATCTAAAATCTAAAATCTAAAATCTAAAATCTTGTCCCAGTCCCCAGTCCCCAGTCCCCAGTCCCCAGTCCCCAGTCCCCAGTCCCCAGTCCCCAATCACCTGAAATCAGACTTTAGACTTTTCCGGCATGGAAATATTACCTTGGGCGGTTTTGCCGTTCTTGCCGTTAGTTTGTCCGTTAGTGTTAGGGTTGCGGGGTTGAATCACGCCATAACCGCCGTGGTTACGTTCATAAATAACGTTGATTTCTCCTGTTTCGGCGTTACGGAACATATAAAAGTCATGTCCTACAAGTTGCAGTTGTTCTTGCGCTTCTACAACTGTCATCGGAGGCATGGAAAAATACTTAGTCCTGACTACTTCTCCTGGTAGTTCAGGAGTGCGATCGCCGATTAAATCTGCTACTGGTTCGGCAACTACGGCTTCATTAGTTGGTATAGGCTGGGTTTTGTGTTCTTGTCTTCTTTCTTTGTATTTTCGCAGTTGACGGGATATTTTATCTGCCACCAAGTCAATACTTGCATATAAGTTCTCGCTGCTTTCCTCTGCACGGATGACGTTACCATTAGCATAAATAGTGACTTCAGCCGCTTGTCTAGTATTAATTCGCGGATTGCGAGCTACACTTAAATGGACATCTACTTCATTCGTGATGTTTTGAAAGTGACTAACTGCTTTTTCAATTTTTTGATGCACATATTCTCGAATTGCATCGGTAATTTCAATATTTTTGCCGTGGATGACAAGCTTCATGTAAACTCTCCCGCTAAATATTTAGCTAAATATTTATTTGATGTGAATGGGTTTTGTATGCACAGAGATTGCGGTAAGGTCTATCACTGCCGCCAATACAAATTGTGAACTGCTTTTAATGTAAGGCTTTTGTATTTGTTTCTCAAGTTGTTGCATCTTAACTATAAGTACCTCTAGCTTTGATTTAGTTTGTGAAACTCTGTGTTAGTATCCAACTGCTTGCCAGACAACTGGATCTGCAAAGAAAAACTTTCAATCAATCATTATTAGCTGTTCTGTACCTGCTTTTTCAGTTTGAGCAACTTTTATTTACAATTCTAGAAGTAGCTCCTCTTGTGATTCTTCTGTTGGCTTGCTCTTTCTATATATTAATTATGCCAGCCAGAATAGAAGTTTTGATTCTGATCGATGTCAACAACTTCTGAAGATACCATCAGCCATTCTATTTCTCTTGTTTTGGCGTGATGCTTATTGCAGGTAATTCCTCCCATCACCATTGAGGTTATATATTTAAACTAACACTTTCTTGTGGATAAAGTTTATTTCGTTGACTTTCCTTTAAGATCCTTTGCATTGCTTGACATTTGTTGACCCAATTCTTACTTTTTTGCAACATATATTCAGAGAATAGGTGACTGGGGACTGGTGATTGGTGATTGGTGATCTGTGATTGGGGACTGGTGACTGGTGACTGGTGACTGGGGACTGGTGACTGGGCATTGGGTTATTAACTTCCCCCTGCACCCTGCACCCTGCACCCTGCTCCCTTCCCCCTGCACCCTGCTCCCTGCTCCCTGCACCCTGCACCCTGCTCCCTGCTCCCTGCTCCCTGCTTCCCCTCATTGATTTTTTCCATGATCCATACTCAGACACCTCACAAGCACCGCTGTTTTTTGTATAACAAAGAATTAATGCCTTATGTAGATGCTCTTCAATGGCAGCGATCGCTACTCAAAGAACGCATCAATAACCCCGATCTCGAAGATGTACTCATCTTGCTGGAACATCCGCCAGTTTACACTTTAGGACAAGGTGCAAACCCGGAATTTCTTAAATTTGACCTTGACAAAAGTGAATATAATGTGCATCGAGTTGAAAGAGGTGGCGAAGTTACTTATCATTGTCCTGGACAACTGGTAGGGTATCCAATCTTAAATCTGCAACGTTATCGTCAAGATTTGCATTGGTATTTGCGTCAACTTGAGGAAGTATTAATTCGTGTTTTAGCAAATTATGGTTTGCAGGGAGAACGCATTCCCGGTTTTACAGGTGTGTGGTTAGAAGGAAGAAAAGTTGCAGCTATCGGCATTAAAGTGAGTCGTTGGGTGACAATGCATGGTTTTGCTTTAAATGTTTGTCCTGATATGACAGGATTTAATCGCATTGTACCCTGTGGTATTACTGATAAGCCTGTTGGCAGTCTAGCAGAATGGATTCCCGGTATCATAAGTTTAGAAGTGCGTTCTTGTATAGCTCAGTCATTTTCTGAGGTTTTTGGTGTGGAATTAATAGATTCCTATTATGAATAATACACTAGCAGTCAGTATTCATGCTATACCAATAGCTAGAAAAATAACATTATAACCATACATGGATTAATTATTGTATAATAAAATACTGGTTATGTAGAGTATATGTGATCTCAGTAAAGCGATGGGGAAATTCCATAAATTTTCTGAGAAGATTATGATCTAAGTTACTTTTAAATCAAGGGATAAATGGTAAAATTTTTATTTGGGTGTTGGTTGCGTTGGTGTTTAGTGATAGGTTTAAGTTGCTGGCTATTAGCTAGTTGTAGTGTGAATCCTAGTGTGGCAAAAACTCTGCGAGTAGCGACTGAACCAGCATTTCCACCGTTTGAGTTTCAACAGAATGGGGGAGAGTTACAGGGTTTTTCTATTGATTTAATGAAAGCGATCGCAACTGCGGCTAATTTCCAGGTAGATTTTCAAAGTTTACCTTTTGATGGCATCATTCCCGCATTGCAAGCTAAAACCGTAGATGTGGCAATTAGTTCAATTACCATCACTCAAGAAAGGTCAAAAACTGTAGATTTTTCTCGTCCTTATTTTAAAGCTGGGTTAGCGATAGCTATTCGCACAGATAACCAAGAAATTAATAGTTTTGAAAGTCTACAAAATAAAAAAATCGCCGTTCAAATTGGGACAACAGGAGCAGAAACAGCTAAAACTGTACCTGGGGCGCAGGTGAGCAGTTTTGATTCTGCACCATTAGCATTACAAGAATTACTAAATGGAAATGTAGACGCAGTTATTAACGATGCACCTGTTACATTATACGCCATTAATACAGGTAATCTCCAAGGAATCAAAGTTATACAACAATTACTCACAGAGGAATTTTACGGAATTGCTACTGCTAAAAAATCACCTTATTTATCTTTAATCAATCAAGGTTTGACAAAAGTATTAGAAAACGGAACTTATCCAAAAATTTATCAAAAATGGTTTAAGTCAACACCGCCAGTATTACCAGAAAAAACACTATTTGCAAATCAAAACGCCCCTACTGTAAATTCTTTAGGCTTAATATTGCAATCATTACCGAATTTATTAACTGGTGTTTTGGTGACATTGCAACTAGCAATTATATCAGTTTTCTTTGGTTTAATTGGTGGTTCATTCATAGGAATTATTCGCCTTTCGGCAATTAAACCTGTGCAGTGGTTAGCCAGAACTTATATAGATTTTTTCCGAGGTACACCTTTATTAGTGCAGATATTTATGATTTACTTTGGTATACCTGCACTTTGGCAAGAATTGGGTTTTACCTTATCATTAAATCGCCTCGTTGCGGGAGTCATGGCTTTAAGTTTAAATAGTGCTGCTTACATTGCAGAAATAGTTAGGGCTGGGATTCAATCAATAGAAATTGGACAAACAGAAGCAGCCAAATCATTGGGTTTAAATTCTGTACAAACTATGCGTCATGTAATTTTTCCCCAAGCCTTCCGGCGCATGATTCCCCCTTTGGGTAATGAATTTATTAGCTTATTAAAAGATACCAGTTTAGTTGCGGTAATTGGTTTTGAGGAATTGTTTAGAAAAGGACAGTTAATAGTTGCAGAAAATTATCGCGCCTTTGAAATTTACGCAGCGGTAGCTGTGATTTATTTATGTTTAACCTTGGTTTCTTCTCAAGCTTTTAGTCGGTTAGAAGCGTGGATGAATCCAGGAAAAAAGCCAAATGCAAAGATTTAATAATTTATGAATTATTCAGGAGTCAGGGTAATACAGCCGTTTCCTAAGTTATGAGGTACAAGGCTAACAGGCAGGATGCCTGTTCCACAAGGGTTTTATGATTTCCGTTTGTACCTGACTAAGATGAAATATGCTGTAAGTAGAACGACGGGAAAAAACCAAAGTATCTAAAGAAAAGTAAATTAATCTAAAAACCTCTCTTGCCTTTTGCCTCTTGCCTCTTGCCTTGTCATAACGACAATTTTTAACACCTACCTACTTAGTTGTCAGTTGTTACGATTTTTGAAACAAGAAGATGATTTTCTCTAACTCTAGTCTAAATTAATGAAAAGTTAGGGGTAAACCCGTACACAGGGATAATGTTCACAGATATTCGAGACTATCAAATTCTCTTTCTCAGTGTATTCCTGATTTTAGGAATTGCTGCTAGGGACTGGACATTGCGGCCTGAGTTGATTTTAATTGCGATCGCCACTTGTCTAGTCACACAATGGATATTGTCATTATTCATTAGTCATTGGTCATTATTAACTACCACAGCAAATGACAATAAGTTAACATTTAATTTCCGTAGTTCTTTAATTACTGCTTTAGGACTTAGTTTACTACTACGGGCTGACCATTGGACAACTATGG
The DNA here is from genome assembly GCF_014696195.1 of Sphaerospermopsis sp. FACHB-1094. Classification (NCBI taxonomy): domain Bacteria; kingdom Bacillati; phylum Cyanobacteriota; class Cyanophyceae; order Nostocales; family Aphanizomenonaceae; genus Sphaerospermopsis; species Sphaerospermopsis sp. FACHB-1094. The sequence goes on from NZ_JACJPT010000034.1 coordinate 23,098, forward strand.
TTTTAGCCGCAGCAACGGCAATAAGTAGCAAATTTATCTTGAAAACAGGTGATAAGCATTTTTTCAACCCTGCCAACTTTGGCATTATTTCCGCCTTATCCCTTACCTCTGATGCTTGGGTTTCCCCTGGACAATGGGGGGACGAATGGTGGTATGGACTGTTATTTTTTGGTACAGGAGGAATGATTTTACAAAAAGTTGGTCGTTGGGACACTACCGCAGCTTTTTTAAGTGCATATTCCCTACTAGAAGCAGTGCGTAATATTTGGCTAGGTTGGACTTGGGATGTTTACTTACATCGGTTGATGAGTGGTTCGTTAATACTGTTTGCATTATTTATGGTGACAGATCCCCGATCTATTCCTAACGCTCCCATCGGTCGTATAATTTGGGCAGTTTGTATTGCCATTTTTACCTTTATTTTGCGAAATTATTTCTTTCTTTCTACCGCAGTTTTTTGGGCTTTATTTGTCCTTGCGCCGTTAACTGTTCTCTTTGATAATCTTTGGTTTTCTCCTAGATTTTCTTGGTTGCAAGAAGATTAGCAGTTTAATAAGATTGGCAGGAAAATATTTTTACCAATTCCCAATACCCAATCACCAATCACCAGTCACCAATCACCAGTCACCAATCACCAATTATCAATCACCAGTCACCAATCACCAATCCCCAATCACCAGTCACCAATCACCAATCCCCAATCACCAATCACCAATCACCAATTACCAAAAAAATGAAAAAATTTCGTTTATTCATTCCCTTAATCATAGCACTTTTCGCTGTTTTATCTTTTGCCCCTACAGCTTTAGCATTTTGTGGTTTTTATGTTGCTAAAGCTGATACTAAATTGTACAACCAAGCTTCTCAAGTAGTCATTGCGCGAGATAGTAATAAAACAGTATTAACAATGGCTAATGATTTTCAAGGTGACATTAAAGATTTTGCAGTTGTCGTACCTGTACCCACAGTCATCAAAGAGGAACAAGTGCGGGTTGCTCAACCTAATATTATTGAAAGATTAGATGCTTTTAGCGCCCCTAGATTGGTAGAATATTTTGATGAAGATCCTTGTTCTCCACAAATAAGACCACAGTCAATGTTAGCACCAACTGCCGCTGCAAGAGGTGGAAGTTCTGAAGAAAAAACAATGGCAGATAACAGTTTGGGTGTGACGGTTGAGGCACGGTTTAATGTGGGTGAATATGATATTTTGATCCTCAGTGCTAAAGAGTCTAATGGTTTGGAAACTTGGTTAAATCGCAATGGTTATAAAATTCCCAGAGGTGCAAATCAATTATTAAAACCTTACATTCGTTCCTCTATGAAGTTCTTTGTTGCTAAAGTTAACTTAGATAAATTTGAGGAATCTGGTTATCAATTTCTCAGACCTTTACAAATTGCTTATGAATCACCCAAGTTTATGTTACCCATTCGTTTGGGTATGATTAATGCTAATACTGAACAAGATTTGATTGTTTATATTCTCTCACCTCAAGGACAAGCAGAAGTTACTAACTACCGCACAGTAAAAATTCCTTCTAATATGAATATTCCTGTGTTTGTGAAAAACGAATTTGGGGACTTTTATAAATCTATGTTCCAAACTTCTTATACCAAAGAAGATAAAAAAGTAGCATTTTTAGAATATGCTTGGGATATGGGTAATTGTGATCCTTGTTCTGCTCAACCTCTCAATACTGAAGAACTCAAACAAGCTGGTGTGTTTTGGTTAGATAATAATGGTAATAACAATAATAGAATCGCACCAGGTTTTGGTTTTCCGTTTTCTAATAATAATGTTTACATCACTCGTTTGCACGTCCGCTATACTCGCAATAAGTTTCCTGAAGATTTGATGTTTCAAACAACTTCTAACCGGGAATCTTTTCAAGGACGTTATGTTTTACAACATCCGTTTACAGGTAATTTACAATGTTCTGCGGGTAGAGAATATAAAAGATCATTACCCCGACGTTTTGAAAAAGAAGCACAAACTTTAGCCCAGTTGACAAATTGGAATATTCAAAATATTCGTCAAAAGATGAAACTGACTGTGGGAAATATCTCAACTTCTTGGTGGCAAAATTTCCTGATGTTTTTAGGATTATAAACTATTCTCTCAGACTTTTTTCAAAGTTTTAGTTTGTGAGTTGAAGAACTGGGGTATCCCCCTAACCTTTATCTAAAAAAGGGGGATAAATTCTTTATTAGTCAGGACTTACGCAAAAGATCACGAAAGTACAGGTAATTCATGAGTACGGGTAATTCATGAATTACCCCTACGCAATAATCAGCTTTTTAGTCCTATTTTGCGTAAGTCTTCTTAGTGCATTACCAACATATATTTTGAACTATGAATAGTAAGAAAAAAATCAAGAAATTTAATCTTTGGTGGCGATATTCACTTTTATTTATGGTGCTGTGGGTTACTCCTCCTACTATGCACTTTATTAGCCAAGCTTTGCGTGGGTATCCTTTGGATATTAACTATTTCTGGAGTGAACTTTCTTTGTTTCAAATTTCTAATCTTGGTTTTTATAATGGTTCTGGTGGTAGTGATGGGAAAATTGGACAAGCACAGGTTAATATTTGGAATGCAGAACAGTTGCGAACCGTAACAGAGTTAAGAAATTTTGCTTTAAATTTAGTTAATAGAGATAGAAAACTTAATAATTTACCGCCTTTAGTAGTAGATAATGTACTATCACAAGCTGCTCAAATTCATGCAGAAGATATGGGAGAAAAGAGATATTTTGATCATATTTCTTCTGATGGGAACAGTCCTTATGATCGTTATGTTGCAGTGGGTGGTAATAGTAATTTAGGTCTAGGTGAAAATATATATCAAAGTTCAGGAACAGGTTTAGGGTTAACTTATGGAGAGGTGGAAAAATTCCAACGTGGTTGGATGTATAGTAATGGACATAGAAAGAATATTCTTTTACTAGAATATAAAAAGTTTGGTTATGGCATAGCTATGGGGAAAGATGGTAGTATTTATGCAGTGCAAATGTTTAGTAATTAATTTTTAGGAGTCAGTAGGGGCGAAGCATTCGGAAAATAGCCTTTTCATAAAATTGATAATTGATTGCCCGAATGCTTCGCCCGTACAGTAAGAATAAATACTAATGACTAATGACTAATGACTAATGACTAATGACTAATGACTAATGACTAATAACCAATAATCTGAGATATCCTGATAAATAATAGAGATTGGCTTAAAGAAGTAGAATGAAACTGGCAGCAAGAGTAAGTCAGGTGACACCCTCGATCACCTTAGCGATCGCAGCTAAAGCTAAGGCCATGAAAGCTGAGGGTATTGATGTTTGTAGTTTTAGCGCGGGAGAACCAGATTTTGACACTCCAGCCCATATCAAAGCAGCCGCAGCTAAAGCTTTGGAGGAAGGAAAAACTAAGTATGGTCCTGCTGCTGGTGAACCTAAGTTAAGGGAAGCGATCGCCAACAAGCTAAAAAGCGATAATGGTCTTGATTATAAATCAGAGAATGTGTTAGTTACCAATGGCGGTAAGCATTCTCTCTACAATTTGATTGTGGCATTAATTGATCCGGGTGATGAGGTGATTATCCCTGCACCCTATTGGTTAAGTTATCCCGAAATGGTAACGTTAGCTGGTGGGAAGTCGGTAATTGTCAATACAGATGCTTCCAATGGCTACAAAATCACCCCAGAACAGCTAAAAAAAGCGATTACCCCAAAAACTAAGTTATTTGTCCTTAACTCCCCTTCTAACCCCACAGGGATGGTGTACACACCAGAGGAAATTAAGGCTTTAGCTAAGGTAATTGTTGATGCTGATATTTTAGTTGTTTCTGACGAGATATACGAAAAGATCCTCTATGATGGTACAGAGCATATCAGTATTGGTTCTTTAGGTGCGGATATTTTTGCCCGGACTTTGATCAGTAATGGTTTTGCTAAGGGTTATTCTATGACAGGATGGCGTTTAGGTTATTTAGCTGGACCATTGGAAATTATTAAAGCAGCGAGTACCATTCAAGGACATAGTACATCTAATGTGTGTACCTTTGCTCAATATGGGGCGATCGCTGCTTTGGAAAGTTCCCAAGAATGTGTAGAGGAAATGCGTCAAGCGTTTGCTAAACGTCGTCAGGTGATGTATGACAGACTTAACGCTATTCCGGGGTTAAGTTGTCCTAAACCCGATGGTGCTTTTTACCTGTTCCCAGATATCAGCAAAACCGGTTTGAAGTCTTTGGATTTTTGCAACGCTTTGTTAGAAGAATTGCAAGTTGCTGTTATTCCCGGTGTGGCTTTTGGTGCTGATGATAACATCCGCCTTTCCTACGCTACGGATATGGCAACTATAGAAAAGGGGATGGATAGGTTAGAGAAGTTTGTGCGATCAAAGATATGAGGTGACAGGTGATAGAAAGTAGTTTTTTAGTAGGGGTTTATCTGTTAGCTTCCACACCCGCCAGAGAATAAATTCTCTGTCTCATAGCTCAAGTCCGTTAAAACGGACTAATCAATTTTCCTAGTGTTTAGTCATCTTTAGATGACTTTCTCTATTAGCAAGGAACTTGAGTTCCTTGCGCGATAGAGGTTTTATGTTAAGTTGATACCAATGTCCCCACCTCTTTTCTTAACTGTCACCTGTCACCTGTTCCCTGTCACCTGTTCCCTGTCACCTATAAAATGTCATATTTTTGACATTGTTCTATCAGTTTTTTCTTGATGAGCGATCGCACATTTTCCGGTGAGACTACAATACAATCAGATGAGTATTGCATAATTTCCCGGATAAACCAAAATGTATTTGATACTCTCCTCATAACGCGCTTTGCCTGTTGTTGATCGGGTATCCATTCCACAAGTTTATCTTCTGGTTTGGTTTGATAAGCAAATGCTAAACCTTTGTACAGGTGCATTTCCACATCTATTTGATCTAATTGCGATCGCCATTTCTCCGTAGTTTCCGTAACTGCTGCTTCATTAATTCTGTCTAAACGGAAACACCAATTATGTTGTAATTCTGGGATATCCAGATTTCCTTCCGTTTCTTCACACCAACAGTCAAGATATTGACGTTTTTCATGAGGTGTGATTTTGGCATAATGCACAGTAAAATTAAATACTCGCTCTGCTGCATCTTGATAGGAAAGCTGAAAGGGTTGTTCACGCAAAATATAGTGATCTACTTGCAACCGCCAAGATGGGCGAGAATGATTTAAAAACCCTTCGATTTCTTTCCGCATTGGTACGGATAATTCACTGCGTTCTAGTAACAAATTGGCGATAATTTCCGCTTGTTCATTTTGTCCGATGTCGGTTAATGAACCTATACAACGATGTAAGGCACGGATGCGGGAATCCTGCCAGTCGTGATTTTTACCAACGATTAACTCACGTTTGGCGATCGCTTTGATCAGTTTGGAGATATTGGGATCATCTCCCCACATCATCCCAAATTCTAGTGCGATCGCTTCTAGTTCCGCTTTGTCGCGTTCTGATACCGACAGGGTTATAGACTGACCTTTTCGACTCATCAAAAGTGTCCGTGTACTTTATACTTGTTTTCTCTTGCCAACTTTTATTTTCGGTGTCATGATGGATTTTAACAACGAGTTACGGACAGTTTTTAATTACAACACAAAAACTGCAACTAATGGTTGCAGAAATTGAAAAGAGTTATTAAGGGTATGTCGGAAAATTACAGTATTCAACTCAAACCTGTTTATTCACAAACCGTCCCCACACCTGATGGGGTAAAATTGCCTGAAAATTGGTGTTTATCTTGGCATCAATTAGAGACTTTAAAAGCATTAAGAGATCCAAATATTGATGTTGTTTTCAATACTGCCATGACAGGAGATGGTAAAAGTTTAGCGGCTTATTTGCCATCTATGACTAATCGCACTTATACATTAGCAATGTATCCAACTAATGAGTTAGCACGAGATCAAGAAAAACAAGTTCAAGGATATAAATCTCTATTTCAACTCCAAGAAAAACCGCAAATAAAACGCTTAAATGCAGCTATTTTAGAGCAATATATAGCTACTTATCAACTACCTTCAAAACTAGAGGGAGTAGAAGATTTTTCTACTCAAGCTGAAATTCTGTTAACTAACCCCGATATTTTCCACTACATCCATAATTTTTATTACTTGAGAGGAAAAATAGACAATCCTGATAGGTTATTTAGGCGTATAGATGAAAATTTCAAGCTATTTATTTATGATGAATTTCATGTTTTCTCATCTCCACAGATAGCCAGTGTTATCAACACAATTATGTTAATTAAACACACTGGAGGAGCTAACAAGAAATTTCTCTTTCTTTCTGCTACACCCAATGAACTACTACAAGGTTATTTTGAAAAAGCTGGAATCAAATATAAAATTATTAATCCCAAAGATGTTGGTGCTTATAAATTTGATTCACCTTCTTCTCATGATAAGTGGCGACAAATTAGCCAACCGATTAATTTATGCTTTCCTAAAGGTATTGAACCTAATCTTCGTTCGAGTTTCAAATGGATAGAAGAAAATGCAGAAACAGTAATTTTAAAGTTTTTTCAAGACTATCCAAATAGCAAAGGTGCAATTATTCTCAATTCCATTGCAGCAGTCAAAAAGCTACTACCTAAATTAAAGGCTATTTTTGAACCAAAATGGCAGGTGAGGGAGAATACTGGTTTAACTGGAGAAACTGAAAAATCTCAATCTGTGACTGAAGCTGACTTACTTTTAGGAACATCAACAATTGATGTAGGTGTAGATTTTCGGATTAATTTCTTAATTTTTGAAGCTGCGGATGCTGGTAATTTTATTCAACGTTTTGGCAGAATTGGAAGACATAAAGGTTTTGAAACTTATCAAGCTTATGCTTTGATACCTAATTTTCTAACTGCAAGATTGTTTGAAGATAAATCTCATCCTTTAGAAAATGAAGAAATTTATGATCGGATCACTTTTACTGATGCTATTCGTAATTCTTGGACATTTAAAAATGAATTTGAAAGATATCCTCAAAGATGGGGTAGTCTCCAATCATATCATATATATTCAGTCCTAATAAATAATGCTCATCTCAAAGAAAAGTATCCAGATATTCATAAAAAATTTGGTACTAGCATTCAAAGAGCTTTAGGGATAAAACTTGAACATATTCAAGCTCAATATTATCGTTGTAAGGGAGAAAAGAAAGATAAAATTATTGAAGAAGCTAGAAGTTTTCGGGGTAGTAGTCAGTTAGATTGTGCAATTTATGATTTAACAAATCCCAATGAACCCAAAGCAGAAAGATTTAAAATGTATAATCTTCCTGGTATTTTAAGTAACTTTGTGTTTGAGTTATGGGATAAAGATACTTTTATCATAGAAGCTGAGAAAGAAGAAGTAATTACTACTCGTTTTGATAAAGCTTTGTGTTATCTAAAATTAAGAGATTTTCGAGATGTGAGGGAAGATTGGCACTTTTATTATCCAGGCAATTTAAGAGAAGTAGCTAAATCTGGAAAGGTGCAACTTTTAAATAATTTGGAAATTTCTCAAAGACATGGTTATGGTATTACCCAAATTAGTGATGCTATTAGTAGACGAAAATTAGTATGCTTTATTTCTGACCGCGATCGCAACTATTTACGCGCTAGACTAGGATTACCCATACACTTTCAAGCATACCCCATCACCAATGAACCAGAGGATAAAACACCAAGATACACTATTGCCTTTGGACAGGATGCTTTATTACTGGAAACTCTCATTTGGTATTGGAAACCAAAGGAAGATGAGGGTTGGATATGTTAAATTTTTTACGACTGCCTACAGTCCTTACTACAATGAAAGATAGACATAGGAAGATAATTGTGGAGAAAGAAATTTGCCTTAAATCGTATAGCAAAAGTTTTTCAATCCCTAATAGGGATTACCATAGTATGTATTTAATTATACATAACTGTATAGTTTCTCTTTCTCCTTACATACTAGAGTACACAATGTTCTGGAAAAAGCTACTAATGGCTGGGAATATATCGAAGTTAAGAAAAATGGTGAATGGGTTTGTTTAGATGAACTACGTAAAATTTGGAGAAATAGCAATGACTGAAGATAAATTACTTTCTCGAATATCAATTGACCCAAATATTTGTTTTGGTAAACCTTGCATTCGCGGACATCGAATTTGGGTATCTCTAATCTTAGATTATTTAGCTGGTGGTACAACAATTGAGGAAGTTCTTCAAGCTTATCCCAGCATAGAAAGAGAAGATGTACTAGCTTGTATTGCCTATGGTGCAGAAATGGCACGAGATGTTTTTGTAGAACTTCCTTTGAATAAAGAAAATAAAGCAAGTGCATGAAATTCAAACTAGATGAAAATATTGATCTGCGAGTTGTAACTTTATTGCAATTAGCAGGACATGATGTAGCAACAGTACCAGGACAAGGTTTAAATTCTGCACCTGATCCAGAAGTTATTGATGTTTGTCGTCGTGAAGGTAGATGTTTAGTTACTTGCGATAGAGGGTTTGGAAATCGTCTGAAATACAATCCTTCTAATTACTCAGGAATTATAATTATTCGTTTACCTTCTCGTTACATTTATGATGATTGGCGTGAAGCTATAGAAACCTTAATTACGGGTTTAGAATCAGCCGATGTAATAGGTAAATTGTGGATAATCCAAAAAGGTAAAATCCTAGAATATCGAGCAATTGAACAAGAGGAAAATGATTTATGACTGTATTAGATAACGATTTTGATGATGATTTACCTGAAGTAGAACCAGAACTGGAAACTACAGAAGATAATGAAGATGAATCACCGATTAAACGAGAACTATTAACTATTCGGTTATTCAAAGAAGCTGTAAAAGAAGCACAAGGTAAAGAACGCGATATTACCTTAGAAATATTCGCAGAAAAAGTATTACCAAATCTAATTCAACAGTTAGCAGGTGCTACTGCTAAAGGTGGTAAGTTTTTTGAAGTGACGATAGAAATCATTAATGCTAAAAGAGCAGCCGCAGGTAAAAAACCAGTTCGTCGAGATAATGCTGGTGATCAATCTATTCTTGCTCATTTGCTAAATGGGTTATTTCCTACCTATCGCATTTTGAAAAAATTACAATCTGAAGATGTAGGAACAAACCCAGTTAAACGTCATTGTGAAGAACTGCAAACTCGTGTATTTATAGTTTCCTACTTATTACACGACTATGAAAAATTTCCAGACTATCAAGATTGGTTAATTAGTAACAATATCAATCGTCAATGGGAAGAAGAACCAGTCAAAAAAGAAGATGCACCAAATCTTGGACGCGAATTTATTCATAAAAAGATTTTAGATTTTGGCTTGTACTATTTATTAGGTGAAGATTGGGAACAATTCATTGATGATATCATTGAGATTAGTAATAATTCAGGTGTGAAAAGTGATGCTGATTTAGGTTTAACTACTCGTGGACTTAAACCTTTAGATGATAAAAGATTAGATAGTAGAATTAGACAAGTTTTAATTGACTTAGTTGGACTATCTGATTTATTTGCTTCCGCAGTCAAACATCCGCGAGATATAGAATCTGGACGCTTACCTACATTACTCGGTAAATTAAGTAATCATCAATTAAAATTTACCTATCATTCCCTTTCAGAAAATAGGGGTATTCTCACAAATATTCTCAACAATGCTTTAATAGAAGCACATCCTTCAGAATTTTACACACCATTATTATATTTACCTGATGGTGTTGCTTATCTGACAGTTGTTAATGCTCCTGAAATTACAACAGATAATATTCCTGAAAAAGTAATTGCCAAAATTAAATACCTCTGTGCAGAAAAATTGAAAGAAAGACAAACAGGTTTTAATCGTGGGGGAAAAGGTTTAAAATTTGCGGATTATTACTGGCTGTTTTTTGATATAGTTGAATTAATGGAAGTGAGTATTGATGCTGCTGCTCGATTACTTCCAGATTCAAAAACTGCTTCCGTTGGTAAGCGCGGAGACAGCTTACAAACTTATCAAGCACAAGGAGAATTATCACCAGATTTAAACTTTAAATTTGCTAATGAAATTCGCATTGATAGATTAGCAGAATTTGGTGATATTCTGTGTAGAGGAATTTGGGATGTTTGGCGTGAAAAAGTGAATGAATGGCAAAAACAATTACCTAAAAAAGACAGAAAAGCTATCCCTAATTTGGACTTTACAGAAAAGTTGGCTGAATACCTAGAATTATCAGCAGAAATTCCCGCAATCAAACAAATTCAATCCTTGAAAAAAACAGGAGGTGTCCCACTTAATTGGTATTATCTAGCAGCACAATATTTTTCTCAACATCCTGGTTTAGACTTTGCTCAAATTTTGGATGTAATGAAAGGAATGGTAGATCATGCTGCTAGTTTAATTAGACCAATCATAGCAGAATTTCATGATATGCCAGATGGTTGGGATGATTTAAAAACCTACGTTAAACGGGTAGTTTCTTTACCTACAGGAGCAGTAATACAAGCATTACCGGATTCATTTTTAGTAGAATTAAGCCGCTATCAAGCTGCGAAAATTACAGGTAGAGGAAGAGAAAATGTTTGTGCAATTTCTAGTTCTTCCTATACTGTCACAGAGCAAATGGAATCAGCCACTTTATTTGCTCCTCAAGTTTACAGCAACCGGCAAATTTTATTTAACGCTCAAGCTGCGAAACGTCAAATTTGCTCAATTTGGTCAATTGAAATCATGTTGAGACAAATTTTGATGAATCAAACAAATGCTGTAGGTGCAGATTTTGAAGGTCGTAAATATCGCTATCTTTATCTTTACCCTGCTTATTTCTTTACACCAGAAACTAATAAATTTTTGCAAAAAGCCTACAATCAATTTTCTAAGACTCGGTATGATGCAGAAATGCGTAAACACTTTATCACAGAAAATCAAATTGCTAAGTTTGAAGTTGAGAATTATCAAAATGTTGACTCTTTGCTAATTAAAGAAAACTTGCAACCAGAAGATGATAAAACTTTCAAAATCAGTTTTCCTGAAAAAGAAACCTTGACATTTTTCTTCTTAGGTTTACCACCAGGAAAAGAACCTACAGATACAGAATCTTGGGTAACACCTGCTTGGTTAGCATTTACATTACCGCTTGTTTTAGATGTGAAAGTAGTTGCATCAGAATCACCAATACCACCTTTTATTAGTGGTGCTGATTTTGAACAAACGGTTTTATTAGATGGAGAACATCAAGCAATTCGTTCTTTAATTCGTAAAGATAACTATCGTTTAGATAGTATTTTACCTAGAAGTTCAGAAAAGCGTGAATTTTCTCCTCTTAATGCTCTCACTGCTGCTTATTCTATTCATTTAGAAGTTAACCGTAAAAAGGATGGTGATCCAGATTGGGGAAAATTAGCAGACTTATCAAGAGATTTAGAAACAAGTCCTCTCTATGTCTTTCATTACCTTAATAAATGGCAACGAAAACCTAAAAAAGATAAAGACAAGCAGCAGAAAAATTTTGACTCTGTACCCATAGCAAAAATTCGTCTTTATATGGATTTGTACAAATACTTTGAACCAGGAGAAGAAAAGGTGAATCAATTGCGTAAATTAACAGAACTTTATCGCCGTTTTTATCGCGCACAAACTAAAGGTAAAGCACCGAAAGCTAATGCCATTCTCAAACCAATAGATGAAGCTGCTGATGTGATTTTGAAAATAGAAAAATGTCTAGCTAGTGACCCTAATGCTTTAATTGATGAGGTAGCTGGTCGTTTATCAAAATTGATGAACAATATACGTCGTAAAACTGCTGAAGGAAAACCAACATTAACTTTAGTTGATGGTAAATGGAAACCTGCCTTAACTCCAGAGGAAGAAAGACAAGCAGTTTTAGAGTTTGCTAAGTATTTTGTAGAAGAGGTATTTGAGGGATGTTTTAAGAGCGATCGCGCACGTTTAGCAGGTCGTCAATTAAACCTCATTCGAGATACCTGCGAATTTCTTTATCGTTTAGCCGATGATGAAGAGTATAAAGCACGTTCCCAAGATGAACCTGATCAAATTAACGAGATTGAAACTGAGGAAAACTAGATAATGACTATTCTTGATCCTACTCAGTCTTATACTTTTAGCAAATATTTTGAGATGCACATTTCACCTCAAGATTTTGCTGAAGAATTTGGCTATACATTTACTAGAAAACGTTTGAATTTACCCCAATATCAAGGAAATCTAGATCGGTTGAAAGAATTGCAAGAACGACTTGATGAAATTCTTCCATACTTTGATTTAGCAAATGAGACAAGTCGCAGAGAAGTATTAATTTCTCCCATAATTTTAGATTTAGTTCACTATACTAAATCTGAGGTGAGAATTGAGTATCAGATTAAAGTCAGTGAACAACTACAAGGTTACTTTGATTATTTCATAAAAAAACAGAATAATCTTTTAGTAATTGAGGCTAAAAAAGAGGATTTAGATTATGGAATGACTCAGCTTTTTGCAGAATTGATTGCCCTAGATCAATGGCAAGAAAACCAACAACAAACCCACCTTATTGGTTCAGTTACTACTGGTAAAATATGGGAATTTGCCCAACTTGATCGCATTAATAAACATCTCGTTCAAGGACTTGATAGCTATCGTGTTCCTGATGACTTAGACCCCTTAATGCGGATTCTCGTTCAATCTCTCATTTAATGTACTCTCATCGCTATTACCTCGTTCCCAGTCTCTGACTGGGAATGCCTAACAGAGTCTCTGACTCTATCTTTACAGAAGGCAGAGCCTTCAATACTTCATTCCCATACAGAGTATGGGAACGAGAAAATAAATCTACTTTATTACCTCAATTAACCTCATTTTGGAGAAAATTATGTCACTTTTAAAAACCGTTGACGCTAAATTATTTCAAACAGAAATTCCCTACAAACCAATGGGAAAATATGTCCATTTCCTCACCATTCGCGTTACCGAATCCTATCCATTATTCCAAACAGATAGCGAACTAAACAAAGCAAGAGTGAGAGCAGGAGTAAAAGACAAAAACACCATTAGCCGGCTTTCCATGTTCAAACGTAAACAGTCCACACCAGAAAGATTAGTAGGTCGAGAATTATTGCGGAAATACGAATTTATGACAGCAGAAGAATGTGAATATAACGTATCTTTTGCAATGGATAATCCTGATTGTATTATTTACGGGTTTGCTATTGGTGATTCTGGTTCAGAAAAATCAAAAGTTGTAGTAGATACTGCATTTTCTATTACCGCATTTGATGAATCTCATGAAACATTTACTCTCAATGCACCCTATGAAAACGGGACAATGGCTTCTAAAGGTGAAGATGGTTCTAAACCCGGTGAAGTGACCAGTAGAATTAACCAACAAGATCACATCAGACCACAGGTATTTTTCCCCAGTATTGTCACCTTAAAAGACCCCACAGAAGCAAGTTTTTTGTATGTCTTTAATAACATCCTCAGAACTCGGCACTATGGCGCACAAACAACCCGCACAGGTAGAGTCAGAAATGAATTAATTGGTGTTGTATTTGCTGATGGCGAAATTACCAGTAACTTGCGGTGGACTCAAGCAATATATGACGAAATGAAGGCTAATAATACTCTCAAATCACCCGATCCTTTAGATGAGGATGATGTAATTACTGGTGCTAAAAATGCCATTGAGAATTTAATGGCTGATGAGTTTATTGTGCATACAGATTTTATTGGTGATGCGTTTTTACCTCTATTTAATGAAGTAAAGAACCTCACAAATAACGAAACAGGAATTAAATCAATTTTGCAAAAAGCTGATACTGAAGCTAAACAATATGCCAGTAAACATATTAGCAAAAAGAAAACCGCCGCTAAAAATAAATAGTTGAATATTCAGATCCCCGACTTCTTAAAGAAGTCGGGGATCTATACCCCATCATCACCACTATGAATATTATCTACCGTTGTCAATTAGAACTACACGACAGCCTCTATTTTGCCACCCGTGAAATCGGCAGACTCTATGAAACAGAGGCAATAATTCATAATTACGCCCTCTGTTATTCTCTGGGTTTAATTGATAGTGAAATCTATTCAACAACCGTCGCTGAAGAAAATTCCTATCGCTATTTCTGCCCCGAACAAGTGCCAAAATACGAGGAACATTTAACCCCTTTAAACCAACAGGTGATTTATGTCACTCCGGCTCGTTCTTTGAATCATGCGGCTATTCTCAATACATGGAAATATGCTAATAATAATTACCATGTAGAAATGGAGAAAACCCAAAAGAATATTCCCAGTTTTGGACGAGCAAAGGAAATTGCCCCAGAAAGTCAATTTGAGTTTTTTCTTATCTCTCAAAAAGAAATCAAATTACCTAAATGGATTCGTTTAGGTAAATGGATGAGCAAAGCAGAAATTACAGTGGAAAAATTACCCCAACCCAAAACCAAAACTGATTTATTCACCTGTACTCATCCCTTAAATCCTTTGGATGTCATGTTTACTAATCAAATAATTAGCTATGATGTAGTAAATATGCCTCCAGTTAGCCTAATTCAAAATGTGCAAATGCGAGGAGAATATTACTATTTTGATGATGTCAAAAATGTAAAACTTCCCAAACAAATGCAATATAGATTTAAGGCTTAAAATCTCAGATCCCCATCAACTTAAAAAAGGGGGCTTATAACTTTTGTGGGGTGGGCATACTTCGACAAGCTCAGTACAAGTCTTGCCCGCCCATAAATTGCAATTTATCTATGTGTTGACTTATCTAAGGTCATCAATTAAACCTCATTCCAGACACCTATAAATTTCTTTATCGTTTAGAAAATGATCAAATTACCGAGATTGAAACTGAGGAAAATTAGATAATGACCATTCTCGATCCCTCTCAGTCTTATACCTTTAGCAAATATTTTGAGATGCACATTTCCCCTCAAGATTTTGCTCAAGAATTTGGCTATACATTCACTCGAAAACGTTTGAATTTACCCCAATATCAACAAAACCTAGACCGATTAACAGAACTGCAAGAAAGACTTGATGAAATTCTCCCATACTTTGATTTAGCTAATGAAACAAGTCGCAGAGAAGTATTAATTTCTCCCATCATTTTAGACTTAGTTCACTATACAAAATCACAGGTGAGAATTGAATATCAAATTAAAGTCAGTGAACAACTACAAGGTTACTTTGATTATCTCATCAAAAATCGCCATAACCTCTTAGTAATTGAAGCTAAAAAAGAGGATTTAGATTATGGTATGACACAACTTTTTGCAGAATTAATCGCCCTAGATCAATGGCAAGAAAATCCACAACAAACTCACATTATTGGTTCAGTTACCACTGGCAAAATCTGGGAATTTGCTCAACTAGATCGCATTAATAAACATCTCATTCAAGGACTTGATAGTTATCGTGTTCCTGATGACTTAGACCCCCTAATGCGGATTCTAGTTCAAGCACTCATTTAGCGGTAAATATGCCTCCAGTTAGCCTGAGTCAAAATGTAAAAACGCGAGGAGAATATTACTATTTTGATGACCTCAAAAATGTAAAACTTTTTAAGTTGATGCAATACCGTTTTCGGAGCTAATTACTTACCAAAACCTTTACTACTCTTTCTTTTTTTAGGAGGGTGTAAAGGCATTAATTCAGTCATTAGACTACCACGATTTTGTAACATTAACTTACGATTTCGCTCCCGTTGATAAGTTGCTATTTCTTCTGCATGGGGATGATTCGGATCTATTTTGAGATGGGTAATAGATACTACATATTGTACTTTATCTTCATCTTCGGGATTATCGTTTTTGCTAACTAATCTGCACATAATCCCGCCTTCATCCCCTGAATAAGCTACCCAATTAACCTCAAATTCTTTCTCTGGGTTTACTATTTCTCCTCTTTTCTTCAACATTTTTATAAACTCTTTTCCTGCTTTGACTTTAATTGGCAAACTAGCTTCTAATTTTTTGGTGAGTTCCGTTGCTTCAAAATAATTATCAACTGTCATTTGCTTTACCATTTCTGCAATTTTTGTTACTTTATATAGTCTATACTCTAATTCCCTCTTAACTTACATTCTCTATTCACAATCTATTCACAAACTGTATTACACTGCCAAAAATATGCCCCACAGTCTCATCCTCAATATCACCCCCCAATCCCCCATCTACCCCAATTTCCTCTCCGGTAGACACTATCACGCCTTATTCCTGAATCTAGTCAGTTCTGTTGATAGAAAATTAGGCAACTACCTCCACGAATCAAACGCCGATAAAGCCTTTACTCTCTCACCTTTACAAATCCAAAACAGAAATAAAACTCAATTCCTGATCCTACAATATAATCATCAAAAACCAATTCCTGCTGGTACTCCCTGTTGGTGGCGCATCTCTTTATTAGATGACAATTTATTTAGTCAACTCACACCTTTATGGTTGAATCTTAACCCGGAACAACCTTGGCATTTAGGATCTGCTAATTTATTTATTACCAGCATTCAAGGTACACCCCAATCTACCCAACCTTGGGCTAATGTTTGTACATATCCTCAATTGTATGAAGCAGCAAGTGAAACAGAAAGGATAATTAATTTTATCTTTTCCACACCTGTAGCCTTTCGTCAAGGTGGTTTTGATAATGTTTTACCTACCAAAGAATCGGTTTTTAATAGTTTGTTGAATCGCTGGAATAAATATAGCGGAATTGAATTAACTAATATTCCCATTGAATCAATTTATCCTAGTGCTTTTAATATCAGAACTGAGGTTATCAGCAACTATGAAAATAAATTTATTGGTTGTCTAGGTGATATTAGTTATCGCATTTTAGGGGATGTGGAAGCAACAAGAATTAAACAAATTAATGCTTTAGCTGACTGCGCTTTATATGCAGGTATTGGGAGAAAAACGACTATGGGAATGGGTATGGCCAGAAGAAAGTAGGTTGGGTTGACGCAAGGAAACCCAACATCATCACAGGAAAAAATTTTGTTGGGTTTTCTCAACCCAACCTACAAATTAGTTTGTTTATTGTTTTGAAAATCAAATTGGGAATACTATATGCTATCCTCTATCACCTCTCCAGAAGATTACGTTAACATTGCCTCATTAAATCAATATTCCTACTGTCCCCATCGTTGTTGGTTGATTCATTGTGCTGGTGAATTTACAGATAATCAATACACTATTGAAGGCACAAGTTTACATGAACGAGTTCATACAATGAGCGAATTAAACAGAGATGAAACTTACCAAATTCGGGCTATTTATCTTAAATCTGATCAATATCAATTAATTGGTAAATCTGATTTAATTGAATTTGAAAATGGTGAATATTACCCTATTGAATATAAACGCGGACGCAAAGGAGAATGGGATAATGATGAATTACAAGTGTGCGCTCAGGCTTTGTGTTTGGAAGAAATGACGGGGAAAAATATCAATTCTGGTTATATCTATTATGCCCAAACTCATCAACGTCAATTAGTAGAAATTACTCCAGAATTACGAGCTAATACTATTGCCACAATTGAAGCTGTAAAAATGTTGTTGTTTACAGGTGCAATGCCAAATCCTGTGAAAACAAAACGCTGTGATGGTTGTAGTTTATTTTTTCGATGTTTACCCCAAGCTGTTGATAAAGTTGGACGTTATCAAGAAGCAAGTTAATTGATAATTGATAATTGACAATTGATAATGAATTGGTGATTGAGTAATCAACTATTTACTGTCACCTGTCACCTGTCACCTGTCACCTATCACCTAAAAACTGTCACTTATTTTGAGGATTTTATCATGGGTACTCTTTACATTTCACAAGCTGATTCTTTTATCGGTAAGGTTGATGAAAGAATTAATGTTAAGTTCGATAAGAAAACTATCATAGATGTACCATTTATTAAGTTAGATGGTGTAGTGGTTTTGGGTCGTTCTACTGTTTCACCAGCGGTGGTTTCTGAGTTGATGAATCGTCACATTCCTTTATCTTTTATTGATGAAAGAGGTCATTATTTAGGACAGTTACAACCGCAAATGTCTGGTAATATTTTTGTGAGAAAAGCTCAATGGCAAGCTGCGGGAAATACACCTCAATCAGTTCATGTTGTGCAGGGTTTTGTGAGGGGAAAATTAAAAAATTATCGTCAACTTCTGGTGCGTCGTCAACGAGAATCTGATAATCTTGATTTGTCTGCTGATATTACTCCTTTGGAAAATGTCATTGCAGCGATTGATAAAACTGAAAATATTGATTCTTTGCGTGGTTTAGAGGGTGCTGGTAGTGCGGTTTATTTTGGTTGTTTTAATCGCCTAATTCTTAATCCTAATTTTGAATTTACTAAGCGTGTCCGTCGTCCACCTACTGATCCGGTAAATTCTTTGTTGAGTTTTGGATATTCTTTATTACGTCATGATATCCAAGCTGCTGTAAATATTGTGGGTTTTGATCCTTATTTGGGATATCTCCATTTTGATCGTTATAATCGTCCTTCTTTAGCTTTGGATTTAATGGAGGAATTTAGACCTTTGGTGGTTGATTCTTTGGTTTTGACTTTATTGAATAAACAACTTTTAAAGCCAGATGATTTTATTAGTGAACCCTTGAGTAATGCTGTTTCTCTTACTGCTGAAGGTAGGAAAATTTTTCTCACTAATTATGAGAAGAAAAAACAATCAGATTTTAAACATCCAGTAATGGGTAAAAAATGTACTTATCGAGAATCTTTTGAATTACAAGCTCGGTTATTAGCTAAATATTTGATGGGAACAACTGACAAGTATCCACCTTTGTTTATTAGGTGACAGGTGACAGGTGACAGGTGATAGGTGACAGTAAATAGTTTATTACCCAATCACCAATCACTGATTCATTATCAATTATCAATTTTCAATTATTAATTTATGAATGTTGTTGTTTCTTACGATATTTCTGAGGATAAGCGGCGGACTAAAATTCACAATATCCTCAAGTCTTATGGCCAATGGGTACAGTATAGTATTTTTGAATGTGAATTGACTGATACTCAGTATGCCAAACTGCGATCGCGTCTCCATAAGCTGATCAAGGCTGATACTGACAGCATCCGTTTCTATTTCCTTTGTGCTTGCTGTCACGGTAAGATAGAAAGAATCGGTGGTGAGCAACCCCGCGATCACACTGTTTTCTTTGCTTGATGCGCGGATGGGTGGGTGTAAAAATTTTAGGTGAACAAAAAATGGCTGAAATTATCTCTATACAAGGCTTTCATGATTTTTATCCAACTCACCCACCCGCGCACTTTACACAGCAAGAGTTTCAGCCATTTTACCCCTTGACACAATTTCTGAAATCGACTATTATTATCTCATTCGCGCAATTGAACCTTGAAAACTACATATATATAGGCTTTCAGCCGCCCGCTATTGCAATTTCCATTACTCCCTATTAGGGATTGAAACATGGACAACTCCTCTAGCAGCGCCTCGTTTACTGATTGCAATTTCCATTACTCCCTATTAGGGATTGAAACTATACGTATATAGATAGCAAACTAGATAAGGATGTAATTGCAATTTCCATTACTCCCTATTAGGGATTGAAACCTACCAATCATTGCAACCGCACTGATATATAAACATAAAATTGCAATTTCCATTACTCCCTATTAGGGATTGAAACTACGAATTTTTGAGTATTGCTTTTTGATACGATCAATCAGATTGCAATTTCCATTACTCCCTATTAGGGATTGAAACTTGCCTGCACCGCATCCAGCAACTGCTACAGGCAATTGCAATTTCCATTACTCCCTATTAGGGATTGAAACATTCAATCATCAATTACTACTCGCAAAAATTGGGATTGCAATTTCCATTACTCCCTATTAGGGATTGAAACTAGAGAACCGTAATCATGTATTTGATCAGCTTCGCGATTGCAATTTCCATTACTCCCTATTAGGGATTGAAACTACCAAGTGCAACTGCCATGAGTAGCCAAAGAATATTGCAATTTCCATTACTCCCTATTAGGGATTGAAACATTGCTTACCCATATCAAGATGATGTATTCCCTGTTATTGCAATTTCCATTACTCCCTATTAGGGATTGAAACTCGATTTTGCTAACTTCCCAATTTAACTCTAATTCTATTGCAATTTCCATTACTCCCTATTAGGGATTGAAACCTCTAGAGAAGTAATTGCTATTGACGCTCAAATAGATTGCAATTTCCATTACTCCCTATTAGGGATTGAAACTTTTCAATTGTGAAAACTTCTTTATCGGGCGCATTGCAATTTCCATTACTCCCTATTAGGGATTGAAACAGAAGTTGATCGAGACAAGAAACTGAAAGCAATAGAAATTGCAATTTCCATTACTCCCTATTAGGGATTGAAACTCCAAAAATAGATGACGACTTGCTGGAATGGTGGAAATTGCAATTTCCATTACTCCCTATTAGGGATTGAAACTTCTAGCTTCAAAGAAGCCAAACTCGCCACAAAATTGCAATTTCCATTACTCCCTATTAGGGATTGAAACTCTCGCACACCCCTAACTCTTCACTAACTGTTTATTGCAATTTCCATTACTCCCTATTAGGGATTGAAACAAAAGACTTAGATTCTGATTCTGACCGAAACTTGTAATTGCAATTTCCATTACTCCCTATTAGGGATTGAAACTCTATAAATTTTGTTTTCCATGCTTGTTTAGCATCTTATTGCAATTTCCATTACTCCCTATTAGGGATTGAAACGATATTCGTGGCGGCTATTTTCTGCCTTTTTATCATTGCAATTTCCATTACTCCCTATTAGGGATTGAAACGCATATTCATTGATCACTTTTAGCGCGAGAATTATATTGCAATTTCCATTACTCCCTATTAGGGATTGAAACAGGGGGAAAATAGCCCTATGCGGGGATTGCATAGCCCTTATATTGCAATTTCCATTACTCCCTATTAGGGATTGAAACTTTGTATCTTGTCTGCACATATAGGCTTTTATAGTATTGCAATTTCCATTACTCCCTATTAGGGATTGAAACGAATTTTGCAAAAAGCGGTCGCACTTGATTGGTAGTTAGATTGCAATTTCCATTACTCCCTATTAGGGATTGAAACAGCAGTAGAGATTGCTCTCCCAACTTTACCCAAATTGCAATTTCCATTACTCCCTATTAGGGATTGAAACACTACGGACAAAATGCCGTAATCGGTGGAAATCCTATTGCAATTTCCATTACTCCCTATTAGGGATTGAAACATTTAATGTAGTTTGTGAGGTTTCCGCAAAAATTTCTGATTGCAATTTCCATTACTCCCTATTAGGGATTGAAACCCAAAACTTCCCCAAAGTCTTTAATAAAATAATTGCAATTTCCATTACTCCCTATTAGGGATTGAAACTCATTTGTGAAATGACCGGCTAATTTAGCAGCGTGTAACATTTTAGATTGCAATTTCCATTACTCCCTATTAGGGATTGAAACTAGGAACGATTAAAAACCGTGTCTTGTTACCTTTACCAATTGCAATTTCCATTACTCCCTATTAGGGATTGAAACTTCTTTAAGATGAATATCTGCTAATTGTTTAGCTATTGCAATTTCCATTACTCCCTATTAGGGATTGAAACCTTTTATGGTCATCTTCCTTCTGTTTCAAATCCAATTGCAATTTCCATTACTCCCTATTAGGGATTGAAACTAACTTGGAGGCGATCGCGTCGGAACACTCTCTTTATTGCAATTTCCATTACTCCCTATTAGGGATTGAAACAGCGACATTTCCACCGACTTGCCGGATACTTTCTATTGCAATTTCCATTACTCCCTATTAGGGATTGAAACAATTTCCCCCGCAAGTTTTATGTCTTGTCTTTCATTGCAATTTCCATTACTCCCTATTAGGGATTGAAACTTACCAGAGCTACTTGTGATTCTAAACTTTTAGCATTGCAATTTCCATTACTCCCTATTAGGGATTGAAACGCTTGTTGACCACGAAAAATGGCTACAGGATGCTGTCGGACATTGCAATTTCCATTACTCCCTATTAGGGATTGAAACCCTGAAGGAACGGCAATTATAACTCTAGAGGGGAAATTGCAATTTCCATTACTCCCTATTAGGGATTGAAACTTTCTGATGACTTTCTAATTTTTTGATTGTCGTCCAGTGAATTGCAATTTCCATTACTCCCTATTAGGGATTGAAACTAGTTTTTCTGTGGGATTAGATCCGGGCGTGCGTATTGCAATTTCCATTACTCCCTATTAGGGATTGAAACACAATGTAGGTCAGCTAATTAAAACTCCTAAAATTAAAATTGCAATTTCCATTACTCCCTATTAGGGATTGAAACCTCTCAAGTTGAGGACGCGGTAACTTCCCGCATTATGGCACGGTGGTTAAAATTTCACTTACTCCCTATTAGGGATTGAAAAATTATTTTAACAGTGGTGGTTGTGGTGGCGGTTGCAGTTAAAATTACTCATAATCCTGTAAATCCTAAAATCCTGGACATCCTGATTCAGACAAGTTGAAATTTCCAATAATCCCTATGAGGAATTGAAACCTAAAAATCTCTATTTTTGTTTTCAGAAAACACTCTTAAATACTGTCACCTGTCACCTGTCACCTGTCACCTGTCACCTGTCACCTCAAAAATCCCATTTCCTGTAAACCCTGACGCAACCTTTTAGCCTCTTGCGGATTATCTTTTTCATGGAGAGCGATCGCATATTCAAAAGCTGCCAAACTATTCTTCACATCACCCACTCTCAACAACACCACCCCTAAATTTTGATAAGCTTCCGCATAATCAGGATTTAAAAAAACCGCATGATTATAAGCATCAATCGCCTCAACAAACAAACCCATTGCTTTAAACACCATCCCCAAATTATAATACCCAATCACAAAACGATCATCAATTTTCAAAGCAGTTTCATAAGCATTTTTCGCCCCTGGCAAATCTCCCATCGCTTTCAACAAATTACCCAAATTATTATATCCTCCCAATTTCAACAAAGGATAAATAGGTAATTTAACCGCCGCTTGATAATAAGAAATCGCCAAAGAATAGTTTTTCAAATGTGTATGAGCAATACCCAAATGATAATTTAACTCATACAAAATATCATAATTTATTTCTTGAATATCTTGATCCCACAGATTTCTCACCTGATTAGAAGGTGAATCTTTCAACCAAGCAAAAGGTTTTTTATCTGTTTTTTTGCGACTACCAACAATCTGAATTAAACCCCGATTTAATAATTCTATTCCCTCATTAACTTTACCCATTTCCACATACAACGCCCCCAACTTACTGCAAACATAAGCATCATCTGGATGATTTGCAAAAAATTCCAGCATAGCAGTTGCAGCTTTAGCATATTTATTTTGTTGATTAATAGCAGATTTTTGATATCCAGTATGCAAAATAGCAACCTGTGGTAAATAACCAACTTGCCAATAAGTTTCTTTATTTAAAATCGCCGCAATACTATCATCAACCAAAGCATGATAAGGACGTTCAAATCTAATTTCTGGATGTTTACGAAATAAGCGAGAAACCAAAGAATAAGGTGATTGAGTCGCACCAACTTCTTGACGCACCAAATTGATTAATATATAATCATCTGTATTAATCGCTTCTCTAATTTGTGGTGCAATTTCTGGTGCAAGAACCTCATCAGCATCCAACACCAAAACCCAGTCACCAGTCACATATTTTAAAGCCTCATTCCGCGCCGCACTAAAATCATTACACCATTGAAAATAATGTAATTTAGCACCAAATTGTTGAGCAATTTCCGGCGTTTTATCAGTTGAACCCGTATCTAAAACTACAATTTCATCCACCAAATTTTGCACACTTTCCAAACACCTTGGTAAAGCAGCTTCTTCATTTTTAACAATCATGCACAAACTGAGTTTCATAATTTTTATTATATAATTTGCAATTCGTAATTCTTAATTAATAAGACCTTTTCCCAATCACCAATCACCAATCACCAATCACCCTTACAAAGACCGAATTAAATCCACAAAACCATAAATACTAACACTGAGTAAAAGACAAGCTGTAAATTGGGTAATTAATCTTTGGTAAAGAGGTGGGTGAACATTTTCCCTGATAGATATTGTTTCCCGAACCAAAATAGAAATTGAAGCCCCAAGTACAAAACTTAAACCCAGCACCAAATAAGGTGTATCTGGTACAATTGTGGAAATAATTAACATGGCGATCGCCAGCAGCAACATCAACAATTCAATAAATCGCGGTGGATTATATTGACTAGATAAAATTAAAGTATTAACCCAAAAATTCCACAATCTCATAATTGGTAATTGATAATTGATAATTGATAATTGATAATGGGTAATTAGTTTATAGGGAAATATCAAACTGATTACCCAGTCCCCAGTCCCCAGTCACCAGTCACCAGTCACCAGTCCCCAGTCACCAGTCCCCAGTCACCAGTCACCAGTCACCAGTCACCAGTCCCCAGTCACCAGTCACCAGTCCCCAGTCACCAGTCACCAGTCCCCAGTCCCCAGTCACCAGTCACCA
>NZ_JACJPT010000035.1:0-46316 GCF_014696195.1 Sphaerospermopsis sp. FACHB-1094
ATGATGGCATCTGTTCGCAATAAGATGCCATTTTATCAGCAGGGTTTGAGGGCTGTAATGCTTATCCAGCAACCTCTTTAGCTCCTTTGTCGCCCCCTCAACGGAAATGCTTTTCCCAACTAGCTCAGTGGGGGTGATAAATTAGGGGAGTCCAGAGAATAAAGCCCACTGCGTCGTCAGCAAGTGGACTATGATTTTAAGAATATATTTTCAACAATTCTATTTGTAATCGCCAATGGTTCAACAGCCGATGTCGCCAACTCAAGAAACCCAACCAGCAGAGAAAATCTATTTACCCCGCACCAGCGAATCAGAAACATTAAAAAAAATTCGCCATACCGCTTCTCACGTCATGGCCATGGCCGTACAAAAGCTGTTTCCCAAGGCGCAAGTTACCATTGGTCCGTGGATTGAAAACGGTTTTTATTATGACTTCGATAACCCCGAACCCTTTAGCGATAAGGATTTAAAAGCCATCCAAAAAGAGATGGTGAAGATTATTAACCGCAAACTCCCAGTTATTCGGGAAGAAGTCAACCGCGAAGAAGCAAAAAAACGAATTGAAGCAATTCAAGAACCGTATAAATTAGAAATTCTCGCAGATATTAAAGAAGAACCCATTACCATTTATCATTTAGGTGATCAATGGTGGGATTTGTGCGCGGGTCCCCACGTCGAAAATACCAAGGACATTAACCCCAAAGCGATAGAATTAGAAAGCGTAGCCGGTGCTTATTGGCGCGGAGATGAAACTAAAGCCCAGTTACAACGCATTTACGCTACTGCTTGGGAAACTCCCGAACAACTAGCAGAATATAAACGCCGCAAAGAAGAAGCGTTAAGGCGTGACCATCGTAAACTGGGTAAAGAACTCGGTTTGTTTATTTTCGCCGATCCTGTCGGTCCTGGTTTACCCCTTTGGACTCCTAAAGGTACGCTGTTAAGAAGCATTTTAGAAGACTTCCTGAAAAAAGAACAGTTAAAACGGGGTTATTTACCTGTTGTTACTCCTCACATTGCCAGAGTTGATTTATTTAAAACATCGGGACACTGGCAAAAATACAAGGAAGATATGTTTCCGATGATGGCTGAAAATGAGGAAGCTAAAGCCATTGAACAGGGTTTTGTCCTCAAGCCAATGAACTGCCCCTTTCATATCCAAATATACAAGAGTGAATTAAGATCTTATCGGGAATTACCGATGCGGTTGGCGGAATTTGGTACAGTTTACCGCTATGAACAATCGGGAGAACTGGGTGGTTTAACGCGGGTACGTGGTTTTACTGTGGATGATTCCCATTTATTTGTTACTCCTGAACAACTGGATGAGGAATTTTTGAATGTTGTAGATTTGATTTTGACGGTGTTTAGAAGTCTGCAACTGAAGAATTTTAAAGCGAGATTGAGTTTCCGTGATCCAGCCAGTGATAAATATATTGGTGGGGATGAAGTTTGGGATAAAGCGGAAGGTGCGATTCGTCGTGCTGTGCAAGAATTGGGAATGGACTATTTTGAAGGTATTGGGGAAGCTGCTTTCTATGGTCCAAAACTCGATTTTATCTTCAGTGATGCCTTAGATAGAGAATGGCAATTAGGGACGGTGCAGGTAGATTATAATTTACCTGAACGCTTTGATTTAGAATACGTTGCTGAAGATGGTTCGCGCAAACGTCCTGTAATGATTCACCGCGCACCCTTTGGATCTTTGGAACGGTTGATAGGAATTTTAATTGAAGAATATGCGGGTGATTTTCCTTTATGGTTAGCACCTGTGCAGATTCGACTTTTACCTGTAGGTGAATTGCAAGTTGATTTTACTAAAGAAGTTGCTGCGAAAATGGTAGCTTTAGGAATTAGAGCCGAAGTTGATTTAAGTGGCGATCGCTTGGGTAAATTGATTCGCAATGCGGAAAAAGATAAAATCCCAGTAATGGCGGTAGTAGGTGCGAAGGAAGTAGAAAGTAATTCTTTAAGTATTCGTACCCGTGCATCTGGGGAGTTGGGAGCGATATCTGTAGATGAAGTTGTGAATAAAATGCAGGAAGCGATTTCTAATTTTAGTAACTTCTAAAACTTCTAAAAAACCTGGCTGGGTAAATCCCAGCCCATCAACAAATTAACTCAAAATGAAACTATGAGTACCACAAAAGAACAAGTACAATCTCTTTTACAGCAACTTCCAGACAATTGCACAATTGAGGATATTCAATATCATTTATATGTAATTGAAAAAGTACGTCGTGGTTTAGAAGTGGCTGATAAAGAGGGGAATATTTCACAAGTAGCAGTAGAAGAACGGTTAAATAAATGGCTTATCAAGTAGTTTGGTCTTCCACTGCAATAGAAGATGTAGAAGCAATTGCTAACTATATATCCCGTGATTCATCTGCTTATGCAGCAGCAGTTGTTCAGAAAATTCTTGATGTTACTCGAAATTTGAATAACTTTCCCTTTTCTGGTCGTATAGTACTAGAATTAAAAGAAGATAATATTAGAGAAAAGTTTGCCTACAACTATCGAATTATTTATCGAATTGAGAATGATACCATAACTATTGCATCTGTAATTCATGGAAAAAGGATATTAGATGTGGAAAATGATTTGCTATAGTCTGAATACTGGGCGGAGAAAATCACCCAATGGATAGAATAGAAACTTATCGAAATGTAATTCGCAATGTCCTTAAATCCTATTTGAATATTTTCTATGCTAACGCTAATATCCGTAACAGAGCAGCATTTGATTCAGAAACAGATCAATATCTAATTATTTCTGAAGGTTGGACAGAAAAACAGCATTTGCATAGTTGTTTAATTCATATTGAAATAATTAACGATAAAGTTTGGATTCAGTGTGATAATACAGAATATGGTGTTGCTAGTGAACTGATTGAATCCGGTATTCCTAAAGAAGAGATTGTTTTAGGATTTCATGAACCTAATGTCAGACAATATACAGGATTTGCAGTAGCTTAAATTCTCAATCCTGTTAATCCTTTAATCCTGGACATCCTGATTCTGACAAAAAAAATTAAGAATATTCCCAAAATTTCTCACTCAAAAGTGCATCAACATTAAGACTAAAATGCCACAAATCAGGAAACTCAATTTGAGGATAATCTTCCCTAACTTCCATTAACGCATCTTCCCAAGCTTGATCCAATACTTCTGTAAAATATTGTTTTAAACTAGGAGATTGTTTCAAAAGTATTCTTAACTGACGACGTTGTTCTCGAATCGTCACTTCCCAACCACGATTATCATATTCACTATTAAGATAAATCCGTTTTAATAAATGTGTCCATAATACAATTAAACGGCTTTCAACTTCAGCCCTATCCCTACCCGCCAAGATTTCTATCTCCTCAATTAAATGTTCCACATCCAACCCATGAAAATCTCGCGCCTTGAGTTTGAGGATGGTATCTTCTAACCATAGATACTGATCTTGATCATAAAGACCTTCCGTTACTAATTTAATCTCTGTCATGGATTTAATAGATTTAATTTAATAGATTTAATTTAATAGTGCGATCGCCACTCATAACATAACTAAATCTTATCACATCAGCTACATATACCCTTACCAATACTAACCATAGGATTTTTCTAGGTATTTATTCTCTCTATATGTAAAGAGGGTAAAAATTTATAAAGAAATTGTTACAAAGTCCAGTACAATGTCATCATTACACAAATAAGTATTTTTCTCTATTGACATGATGGCGGAACAATTTCCTTGGCTGACCGCGATTATTTTCCTCCCTCTCCTTGCATCCTTTCTGATTCCTGTACTACCTGATAAAGACGGTAAACTTGTCCGTTGGTATGCCTTGGGTGTGGGTATCGCTGACTTTGCGTTAATGTGCTATGCTTTCTGGACACATTACAATCCTGCTGATGCGAGTTTCCAACTAATAGAAAATTATGCCTGGATGCCTACCCTGGGACTAAACTGGTCTGTGGCAGTGGATGGTATTTCTGCGCCTTTGGTACTTTTAGCAGGTTTTGTCACCAC
This sequence comes from Sphaerospermopsis sp. FACHB-1094, assembly GCF_014696195.1. NCBI lineage: Bacteria > Bacillati > Cyanobacteriota > Cyanophyceae > Nostocales > Aphanizomenonaceae > Sphaerospermopsis > Sphaerospermopsis sp. FACHB-1094. The sequence continues at coordinate 4,018 of NZ_JACJPT010000035.1, forward strand.
CCTTTCTATATTTTCAGCTTGGCAAGTTGACCGCAGACCACGCCTATTTTACTTTTTAATGTTGGTGCTATATTCGGCACAAATAGGGGTGTTTGTTGCCAAAGACCTGATGTTATTTTTCATTATGTGGGAAGTAGAACTTCTCCCCGTATATCTGTTAGTTTCCATTTGGGGTGGTCAAAAACGACGCTACGCCGCAACCAAATTTATACTATATACCGCAGCAGCTTCTATATTTATCTTAGTAGCCGCCCTCGCAATGGGTTTACAAGGCGACGGTACTCTGAGTTTTGATATCAGTGACTTAGCTACTAAAAATTATCCTCTCGGTTTACAATTACTGCTTTATGCAGGTTTGTTTATTTCCTTTGGGGTGAAGTTGGCAATTTTCCCCTTACATACCTGGTTGCCCGATGCCCACGGTGAAGCATCTTCCCCTGTATCTATGATTTTGGCAGGTGTGTTACTAAAAATGGGCGGTTATGGTTTAATTCGCCTGAATATGCAGCTTTTACCCGATGCCCATATTTACTTTGCACCAGTTTTAGCTATTCTCGGTGTGGTCAATATTATCTATGGTGCGTTAAACTCCTTTGCCCAAACTAACATGAAACGGCGTTTAGCCTTTTCTTCTATCTCTCACATGGGTTTTGTACTGCTAGGTTTAGCTTCCTTCACCGATTTAGGGATGAATGGGGCTATGTTGCAAATGATATCACATGGTTTAATCGCCTCCGTGTTATTCTTCCTGGCAGGTGTCACCTACGACCGCACCCATACAATGGTGATGAAGGATATGGGTGGTATTGGACAAGCGATGCCTGTGGTGTTTGCGTTGTTTACTATAGGTGCAATGGCATCTCTGGCTTTACCCGGTATGAGTGGTTTTGTTGGTGAACTCTCGGTGTTTGTGGGTGTAACAACCAGTGATGTTTATAGTTCCACTTTCTGCACAGTGACAGTTTTCCTCGCCGCTGTGGGTGTTATCCTCACACCTATTTATCTACTTTCTATGCTGCGTCAGGTATTTTATGGTAAGGATGCAGCATTGATTTGTGATATCAATAATGGAGGTTCGGAAAACCTGGAAGATGAAGGTACTGCTTGTTTTGGTACTGATTGTTTATTACCAGGTCAATCACTTTACACTGATGCTAGACCCCGTGAAGTGTTTATTGCAGCTTGTTTTCTAGTTTTAATTATCGGTATTGGTTTCTATCCTAAAGTGGCGATGCAGATGTATGACGCTACAACTGTGGCTATTAATGCCCAGGTACGTCAATCTTACACTGTGATTTCTGAAACTAAGCCTGGTATTTATGCTGGGTTTGCCAGTCCAAAAATTGCTGATGTTGAGGTTAAGTCTGTTTTGGCGACTGTTGAATAAACCTAATCTTGGGAACGAAATTAAGTTTTTTATTGTTTACTCAACAAAATAGAAAATTTTTGATCATAAATTAATCCCACTACTTTTACTATATTGGTAGTGGGTATTTTTTATAGTGAAGCATTAAATTTAAGTGAAATTAGCTAACTCATCTGATCTTGAGATATCAGATATAATCTGAACTTGAGGTTATCAAGTCAGTAGCTAGTTGCAATTAAATATAAGATGTGAGATGGGCCAGACAGACCGTCAACAGGCTAGAAGCCTGTTCCACTATCTAACAGTTAATTAAGCCTACTTACTTATTTCTATTGAGAGTGGGACAAAATTTGTAATCGGCGATCGCTCTCTTGATATCTAGTCAAAAACATTGATAAAAGAAAGAGTAATTTTAAATTTGATTACCCCTTTTTTTATATCAATTTTGATATCTAGGAAAGCAATTTGTGAGTGTTTTTCTGTGAAATGTGGGTTACGAATTAACTGCCGCCACCACCACTACTTTCACTAATTACTGGAATTACTTCTTCATACTCGTTATGGTATGAGCAGTTTGTACAGTGGTGGGTTACTCTTTTCCTTCCTGTACTGCTAGTCGTTGCAGCAACTAATATTGTAGAATTCCTGTTTAGCGTAAATTTTTCACATTCAGGACATTTTCGATTATTGATTGCTGAAAAGAGGTGTTTGTGCGGCAGCATGATTGAGAGAAAGTGCAATAGTGAAAAATAGAGCAACGCAAAATAGAGACAATCTTCGGATAAGTTTAGTCCACATAATTTAACCTATTGAATGTAGTTCAAGAATTATTTATGAAGCGGAAATTTCACAAATCTCCGCACAATAATTAAAAGCTTCTCTATTACTCAAAGTCATAGTATTGAGAGCCAGAAATCAGTTGAACTTGACGCTAACGATGATATCATTGAAATCTTTATCACCACCATTGGTCAAGTCCTCAAATCCGAAGACATTGTTACCTAACATCCGCACATGGTCTACTTTGTCCGAATTTGCACCAAGATACGGGAAGTAAATGGCGGGGTTATTATTGGGGTTGCTATCAAGAAGTTGGTCTGGTGTGCCATTGACAATGAGAAACGGCGCAAATATTGAGCCACCCTCAAACTGACCCGTAAAGCTTGCTTGACCTTGATTGCCCACACTCAGGTTAATACCACCGACACGGTTCTTTACCGCAGCTTCTCCATAACCTGTTTGTCCGGGTAGCAAATCCCCTATACCGTCACCGTTGATATCAATACTACCGTTGGCATCAGCTACACGAAAGAACCCAACAAAGTTGTTATATGCTGCCTCACGGTTAACCGTAAATGTTGCCGTTTGCGTATCTGTTAGCCCACGTAAGTCAAGTACCTCACCTTCCTGCTGGTCTTGTAGATTAGTACCTATAGGTTTATCAGCTTCTGTTCCTAGTTGCATTTGCAACACTGCATCATTGAACTGACCACTCCCAGGACTATCCTCAAAACGCAGGTCAAAGGTGCTGTTACCTACGTCAGAAACTTGCAAGGAGGCAGGAGAGGATAGCAACAATTGTGACAGTGGTACTGTACCATTCCTTAAACCATCGAGAGTGCCGTTTTGTACTAATAGGAGGCGGAAGCGAATACCAGCATCGAGGTCTAGAGTCCGGGTGAGGTTAGTATCAAATCCGTTGGGCGAATTTCCTAAAGTTGAGAAAATACTGCGAGAACGTGACAGCACCGCTTGAGTGTAATTAGAATCGTTGGGCGCAATACCGTCTATAGTTCCTTGATCATCGTCTACAGTAAATAGTCCAATTTCGTTGACAACACTAGGACTAGCACTTTTGAGGAGAAACTGTATAGGGGTTGCAGCACCGTTAAGATTGAATACGCTGTCAGTATTATTAGGTATTAGAGTGATTTGTGTTTCCCCTACTTCATCCCCAAGCTTGACAATAAAGGCATCTATGCTGCCAGCACTGGTGAGGCTGGTATTACCAAAGGTAGCAGTATTCTCAAAGCCTCCTGTAGCGTAGATGTTACCCTTAGCGTCAGAGGTTATATCTAAACCCCTGTCTGCTAAAGTGCCACCAAAGTTCTGTGCCGATAGGAATTTGCCGTTACTGTCAAGTTTGGCAACGAAGGCATCACTATCACCTGCACTTGTAAGGGTGATGTTACCAAAAGTGGCTGTATCTGAAAAATATCCTGTGACGTAGATATTACCTGAACTATCGACAGTGATGCCGTTAGCTTCACAGAAAATACTGTCGAATTTTTGCGCCCAGAGGAATTTGCCACTGCTATCAAGCTTGGTGATGAACGCATTATCATTTCCCGTACTGGTCAGGGTAATATTGCCAAAAGTGGCAATACCATTGAAACTTCCCGTGATGTAGGTGTTACCAGAACTATCGACAGTAATGCCGTGAGCAGAGTCATAGGATGTACCACCCAATTTCTTTGCCCAGAGGAATTTGCCACTACTATCGAGCTTGGTTATGAACCCATCACTACCACCTGCACTGGTAAGGGTAATGTCTCCGAAAGTAGCAGTATCTGAAAAATATCCTGTGATGTAACTATTACCTGCTCCATCGCTGGCAATACCTTCGCCATAGTCATAGGATGTACCCCCAAATTTCTGCGCCCAGAGGAATTTGCCACTACTATCAAGCTTGGTGATGAAAGCATCATCACTACCTGCACTGGTAAGAGCAATATCGCCAAAGGTAGCGGTATCAGAGAAACTGCCTGTGACGTAGGAGTTACCGGAACTATCGACGCTAATGCCCATAGCTATGTCATAGGATGCGCCGCCAAATTTTTGCGCCCAGAGGAAGTTACCACTGCTATCGAGTTTGGTGATAAAGGCATCACCCAGACCTGTACTGGTAAGGGTGATATTACCAAAGGTGGCAGGATCGAAGAAAAAACCTGTGGCGTAAGTGTTACCTAAATTATCGACTGTAATGCCGCTAGATGTATTGTATGAACTACCGCCCAATTTTTGCGCCCACAGGACGTTACCACTTTTGTCAAGCTTGGCGATGAAAGAATCATTACCTCCCGTACTGGTAAGGGTGGTGTTGCCAAAGGTAACCGTATCTGAAAAGTCTCCCATTACGTAGGTGTTACCTGAAGCGTCGGCAGTGATACCCCAGCCAGCGTCAAACGCAGTGCCGCCAAATTGTTGCGTCCACAGGACGTTGTTAATGTTGCTCATGATAGATATGTATCAGTTGCTAGTAAATTTCTTTTGCCGTTAATTTTTCGGATCAAAGTTTAGTTTGTGGAGTTTCTGCTTGACGACCAGTGATTTTTTCTAACTGCGATCGCATTTCTCTACCAGTTTCTCGCTCGATAAATACCCTTAAGGAGTTCACACTTTTTTCCTGGCTGGTGTCTTGGGGAGTAGTTGATGTATAATCAAACTCAATTTCTGATACCTTTTTGTTGGGAGTGAGTAGCAAACCAGCAACTCCAAATAGGATCGTGTTGACTATCTTCGCGCCTGTGTTGCCTTTTTCATCTTCACGATATTGAATTCTACCCACGCTAGTCGGGGTAATCTGTACGGTACGAGTAGATTTTTTATCGTTAATAATTTCCAGTTCTTTGCCAGTTTCTTGGTAAATGGTAATGCCTGTACCATTGACAGTAATCTTACAAAGTCCTCGGCTTTCTACCTCATTATTTTTAAATATGCAATCACCTATTTTGCCGGCTCGATCATCCAAGGCTATAGGCGTTTCATAACCTTGACATTGGGAATTGAGGGGAAAGCGAGAACATAGCTGGTATAGCTTTCTTGCATCCAACCCATGAGCAGTGGGTATAAATACTGCCTCAACTAGCAGCAAGGGAATAAATACAATCCCTAAGAATTTACTTTTTTGCATAATTTTTCTGTGTTCTATTTGGAATTGTTTACAATCTGTCTTTGCTACCCAGATTTTTTTCTTCGGTGTCTGCAATATTGAGAATTTCTATGATGTCTTTACGCGCCAAATCCGGATCTTTGTTTAGAGGTATAATCTTGTAGTAAAAAGTGGCATACATTCCTTCTTTAGAAACTGTATCCCAACCGCTTGATATGTCATTAACTTTGCTTTGCAATTGCTTGGTTTTTTCCGCATCTGGAGGTGTTTTAGCGATTCGAGAAAAAGAAATTACGAGAATAAAATCATTGTTAGAGTGTTCCAACTTCTGGCACGATAAATCCATTTTGAGTCCGATTACCGTCAACTCCAGCTAATATTGCAATAGTCCCATCTTTTTGGACTTCATAATTCATCCCTAAGCGATCCAAGAAGGCTGTAACCGGGGAAGGTTTGGTTTGAGCAAATGCCTGAGTTGATAACGAACCCATAATTGTAACCGTAGCAACAGCGGTTGAGATAAAGTGCTTCATGGTCTTTTCCGTCGTCTTTGAGGAATATACTTAATATCACTGATGTCTATTAACTATTTCTAGTTCAGTTTCGGTTCACTATAATACTGATCTAAAATTGAGCTTGACAGATTTAGCACAAGCCCCTAATAATCTCTCATGCCTAGTCTCAAACTCTCAGTTACCGGACTGCACATCATCAAACAAGCTCGGAAAGAAAAGGATGGACGATTGATAATCCTTGTTGGTTAGAAACTGCGAGTCAAATTCTCGAACCCGGACGGAACTGGGAAAATGCGGAAGTTTTTGCAAATGGTGTATCTTTACCCACCTGGAAACATTTTCTGAAAGGTGATGCCATTGATGCCTCAGTATTCAAAGCGTTTTGTCAAATTTTGGGGCTAAATTGGCAAGGCTTACTGGCACGTTCTGTGGATTTTTCTGGATCTAGTACATCCCAAATTCCTAATATTCCCTTGTTCTTTGGCTATCCATTATAAACATCTTTCTTAACAATCTTAAAACCTATACTTGGTAAAGGTTTCAAGACTTTTGAATTTACCTGATCTTGACAAAATGCACCTCATCTTTATTGATAAAAACCTCATTTTATTGAAAATCAGCAACGGAGGATTAAGGGTTGGGGGTCTGCAAGCGATCGCTCTCATGAATGTTAAGAAAGATGTGGGTAATGGATAGCTTTTTAAGGGGGATTTAGGGGGATCTACAAGTGTTTTATGGAACACGACAAAGTTTTCAGACATCCTCTGAGTTTGTGTTTAGCCCAAGCAATCGCTGTCTAAAATGTCAGTTTTAGCGTTAAATTATTCCTTTCCATGAGATGCTATTTTATTGATTAATAAATATCGGCAAATGTCTACTATTTCTACTGTTACTGTTAAGGTCCCTGCTACTACTGCTAATTTAGGTCCTGGTTTTGACTGCATCGGTGCGGCTTTGCAACTGCACAATGAATTTAAGTTTACTCGCAATGATGGCGGTTTGGTGATTCAGGTTTCTGGGACGGAAGCCGATAAGGTGCAAACTGATGAAAGTAATCTGCTTTATCAGGCTTTTGTCAAGTTATATGAATATATCCAGGAAACACCGCCTTCTGTGAAAATTGAGATTAAGTTGGGTGTACCCTTAGCCAGAGGTTTGGGAAGTTCTGCTACTGCTATTGTGGGTGGTTTGGTTGCTGGTAATGCGTTAGCGGGTTCGCCGTTGTCTGATATGCAGGTAATGGAATTGGCGATCGCAATGGAAGGACATCCTGATAATGTTGTTCCTGCTTTTTTGGGTGGATGTCGTTTAGCGGCCACTGGTTTGAATGGTTGGAAAATTTGTGATCTGACTTGGCACAAAGATATTATACCTGTGGTGGCAATTCCTGATTTTGAGTTATCAACTTCGGAAGCACGTAAGGTTTTACCTACGGAAATAAGTCGGGCTGATGCGATTTTTAATGCTGCTCATTTGGGTTTGTTGTTGCGGGCTTTGGCAACGAGTAGGGAAGAATGGCTAAAAGCTGCTTTGCAAGATAAATTACATCAACCCTATCGTAAGGCTTTGATTCCTGGTTATGATGATGTAGAAACTTCTGCTTTAGCTGCTGGTGCTTATGGGATGGTTATTAGTGGTGCAGGACCTACGCTTTTAGCTTTGACTGATAATTTACATACACAAGCTGTAGTAACTGCGATGGCTAATGCTTGGAAGCAAGAGGGAATTACTTCTCATGTGCGATCGCTCCCCATTGATGTGCAAGGGGCAGTTATTTTGTAAGCGGTGATTTTTTGACACTCTGCGTCCTAAAGGAGCGCAGATTCTTAGTTCAAACCCACATTCCGCACCCCCCAGTGTCACAATCGGTAATTTCGGATTTTTGAAGACCTTTGAGGATAATTTTAATACAAAATGGTCTAAAGTTTAGGTAGCGATCGCCAATCTCAAATCCCCAAATGACCATTTTTCGTTGTGTGACAGTTTAGGGTGCGGAAGGTGGGTTCAAAGAGTCCACTTAGATTAGATCCCTTGCGGTGTCTAACAAGCGAGGTGGTTCTCTCCCTAGCCTGTATTTTTCATTTTCTTAAATAAAGATTCATATTGCTGTGTTGCTGCTGCTGATAATGGGATAATAAATTCGCTTTTCTCCAACAATTCCTGATTAGTTAATAATAGGTTTTGTAATGGTTGGGAAATATCAGAGGCAGCAATATTTGTGGTAATAGGCGTGTTGGTTTTAGTCAATATAGTAATTTCCTTAGCTATATTTGGTTGCCAACAAAAATTAATCCATTCGGATGATAAATTGCTTTGCTCAACTCCTGCTGGTTTTACCCATAAGTCTGCCCAAATTGCTGTTCCTGATTGGGGAATTATAGCATTAAGTTTAGGATAACGACTGAGTACTGGTATAACATCATTTGACCAACCCACAGCTAACCAAGTATCTCCCATAATTAGCGGTTCTAGGTATGTAGTGGAATCATAGAATTTAACTTGTTGATTTAATGTTTTTAATTCTGTTTCTAAATCGGAAATTTCTGCAAGATTTTCTGTATTGTAGGATTTTCCGAGTTTCTTTAAAACTAACCCAATTACTTCTCTAGGATGGTTGAGTAGGGAAATGCGCGATCGCAACTCACTGCGCCATAAATCACTCCAATCTTGTGGTTGCCAATCAAATTGTTGCAACTTTTCCCGATTATAAACAATTACTGTATTACCCCAGCGATAAGGTGCAGCCCAAACCTTACCTTGTGGATCTATATTTCCTTGATCATCCCTTTTTACCGGTTGTTGCCATTTTGGATTTAAAGTTGACCATTGTTTAATTTTTTCTGTTTCCAATGGTTGAATTAATTTCTGTTCAATAGCTGCTTTTAGCCAATAATCTCCTAATGTTACTAAGTCAGATTTAGTAACTTTTTGATTTTGCCTAAATGGAATCAAACGACTCCATCCTTCTTTGTTATTAGCGTCTGGTTGTTGCCAAGTTTGTAACTGTTTAAATAAATCATAAATTTGATTAACAGGGACAAACTTGAAATTTACCTCTGACTGTACAGTTTTGCGAAATTGATTAACAACGTGTCCAGGTATAGAACCTTTTAAAACCTGTACTTTGAACTGTGACTCATTTTCGCGGTTACACCCAATTAACATTTGGGAAACTATCATACCGCTTGTACCTAGTAAAAAAAACCGTCGATCCATTTATTTTCAACTTTAGGGCTATCAACATAATCTTAACCATAGGAGCAAAATTTGCTAAGAAAATAACAATATCTCACTCCTGTATCTTTAGAAACCAATGATAACAAATTGTAACTGATTATTAGCAGGACTTACGCAAAATAGAACGAAAGTAGGGGTAATTCATGAATTACCCCTAGACAAGAATCAGCTTTTTAGTACAATCTTGCGTATAGCAATATTCACATCTTGTAACTTTCCCATCAGTGTTGGTGAGCAATGCCCCCTAATACTTCAATTTATTAATAAATATTTGAGTGATATGGATAGATTTTATTGATGTACATATATAATTAATAATCTCTTTCACAACCTACCAAGAAAAATATCAAAGATTAAATAAATCATAAGTATTTTTAACATTGCCAGTAAATTGAATAACATAGAAACACTATTTGGGAATAAAGGTATTAAATGGACTCACTGCAAACACAGATACTGACTTTGAGCCAGAAAGTAGATGCTCTATACCAGGTGATTGAAAACCTTGACAGGAAACTGTCTCAGGGTTTGACTGATTGCTTTTTAGAGCAAAAACAGCCAAAAGATAATTATCTAGAAAATCATGAAGTTGAAATGTTCAACTTCAAACCACAGATTACTTTCAATTCTAATTTGGAACATAAGGATGTGTTAATAGATGGCATTTATCCAGATATGAATATGCAAGCTGGAGATAGGCAAATAACACCAGAAATTCAAATCCAACGACTAACAGCACAATTAACAGCGGCATATAATCGTATTGCTGCTTTAGAAGAACAATTAATGCGACAACGAATTTATTAATTGTGTCATTTGGGCTTCAATGGCTGTTAAAAGTTGTTCTTGCAGCCAATTTTGACTGAGATAGGCCGCTAGACACGCTGCTCCAGCACCAACACCTTCTTTGACAAAACCCTGCTCATAAGCTTGGAGTTGGGGATAACGAGAATTAGCAAAACTTAATTGTGTAGCTAGTAGGGGAGGAGTGATTTTACCCCAACTAAAGTTGTTTTTACCCAAGCTGAGGGCTAAGTCAACTGTAGCCCCGGTAGTGTCTTCTGCTACCCAACGGGTTGTACCGACGATAATAGCTTCTGGTTGCCAAGATAAAGAGTAAGCTTGAGCGATCGCTTGCACTAAAGCATAAACAGCCAGCATTTGTGTACCACCAGCCAGCAAAACCCCACAACGCCGACTAGCAGCGATCGCCATCCCAGCTACCACTACTTGCATGGGATCACCTACTGCTGCTACAAGTTCCAGAGGATCTGTAAAATTGTGTCGGTTTTCCAAACCTGCTTGTACTACAGCCCACTTTTGTGCATGATTACAAACAGGATGACTACTATTAACTTTTCCAGCCGCATCAATACCTAAACCAGTTAAAATTGCCAAAGCAGTTGTAGTACCACCCACAACACACTCACTTAAAATTAGATATCCCTGAGAGTGTTTAGCACCGAGTTGATCACCCCAAAGTAAACCTTGTTGCAGCAAATGTTTAACTGTGGCTATTTCCATAGCTGCACCTGTGCTTAAACACCTAGCAGTCGTGCCTCCCAAATCAATTAATGGTACAGCCGGAATCAAAGGTAAACCCGCATTAAACAAATAAACTGGTATTTTTAGTTCTTCCACCACAGCACGAGAAATTAGCACCGGGGAAGCGCCAGCAGTCAAAGGTGGTAAGGGATATTGAGGCTGATGTGCTGCACCATAATACAAAAATTCCGCATCAGCACAAGCAGTATATTTTCTATCCTCTGGAGTCAAACCAGCAGCAGAAATACCAGGAATCAAACAAGTTTCTGTAAAACCTAAAACACAGGCAAAAATAGGTAAACTACCATAATAACGTTTGAGCCATGCTTCACCCTGTTCAATTTGGGTATAAATTTTAATCATTCTTATTAGTCATAGGGAATAGGGAATAGGGAACAGGGAAGAGACAGGAGTTTATGAATTATCAATTATCAATTATCAATTATTAATTAACCTTCATAATCCAACAAGATTTGTACCCAACGTGGGGGACGGGGGATAGGATTTCCCAGACGATCCAAAAGTAACCATGCTGCCAGATGTACCACAAACAAATAAATCAAGTTGTTGAATGCAATCAAAAGCATCCCCCCCACCTGAACAACAAACACATTAGGAGTTGCTAATATTTGCAGTTTCAGGAATATCCATTCAATAATTTCTGTCACCTGGTTAATCACATAAACCCACAAATCTTCACCAGATAAAACCGACAGTAACCACAGACGGAAAAACACACCCAAAGTACCCAGGAGCATACCTAAAGTAATTGACACAATCCAAGGTACACGACGATGCCAAGTTGCCCCTAAAAGTACACCCATCAAACCAAAAGGCATCACGAATAACATACTGCGAACAGGTCCCATCAGCACCGCCAACAGTAAACCAGATGTTACCGCAGCCATCCAGGCAGCACGTTTACCCCAGCGCAAATAAACTAAAGCAATGGGTAAAGGGAAAAACATCCGTAAAACCGGACCCAAAGGAAAATAAAAATTAATAAACCAAATTAAACTAGCTGTACTGGCTAAAAATGCCGTTTCCACCATCCTCAAAGGAGCATCAACTTTAAGTTGGGGACGCTTTAAGTGTTGGTGTATATCTGGCTGATTACCAGGCTTTGATGATTCAGGTGATGAATCTTCTCCCGGTTCATCTGGCATAGAATCTAAAATACTCATATCATGTTTGTTTTAACACCTATCATATCTGTTTTGCTTGGTGATTGGTGATTGGTGATTGGTGATTGGTGATTGGTGATTGGTGATTGGGAATAATATTACCCATTCCCCATTCCCCATTCCCCATTCCCCATTCCCTATTCCCTATTCCCTATTAAATGATCATTTTTTCCAAAGCTACTAGATCGGGGATACACATTACATCTTGTTCCCGGATAATCAAGCCTTTTTTTTCTAACCTTGTCAGTACGCGTGTAACTGTTTCCCGTGCCAGTCCACTCAAACTGCTCAATTCTCGATGGGGTAAATTAGGAATTTCTGTACCTGTTTCTCCTATCTTACCCTGTCCCTCTGCTAAAAATAGCAAAGTATCTGCTACCCGTGATTGACTATCTGATTCTCGCAGACGCAAACGACGATTTACTTGTCTTAATCGTCGCGCCATTAATTGGGATAATCTCATTCCCGCTAAAGGTTCTGTTTGCAACAATTTGACAAAATCTTGAGCAGGCATACTGCCTATCATGGTTGGGGTAAGAGTTATGACATCAGTGGAACGGGGAACTTCATCTAGTGCCGCCATTTCTCCAAATAATTCCCCATGCCCAATAATGTTTAGTGTTACCTCTTTTCCTTCTAAATTGTATGTACGGATTTTTACCCATCCCTCTAAAATAAAATATACTGAACCACCCCAGTCATTTTCTAGCAGGATCACTTGGTTGGCTGGGTGGGTACGGGTAACAAGATTGGTGAGGGCTGTTTCTACAATAGATTCAGGCAACCCTTGAAAAAAGGGTGCTGAAGTGATCAAGTTTTGAGCGGATGTCTGCAAGCTATATCGGTCTTCCATTAGGACATATTTATTTAAGCTGCTATGAACAGAACAAGTAAGATCGGTGTTTTTAGCCTTACCTATCAAATTATTACAGCCGCTTTCAAAGAGGAGACTAAACTATGTTACACAAGAAAACGACAAATAATTTTTTCTCAACAATTTTTACTTTCCCTTAGTATTTGCTGATTAAATACACCAGGCTTAACCCCCCTGTCACCAATACCACGAATTTGATTTTACCTTAACCTAACGCAAAATTTGGCAAACTACCTAAAAACAAAGCTAATCATCTAGATCAAGTTGCATCTCTGAGTGATTCATAACATAATTGCCGTCAGAAGTACGAGCAATAAATTTGGTTACTCAGTGCTTTTGTAAACTTAATTACCATAAACATCACAGTACATTTCTAGCTAAGGTAATTTAACGTGACTTCCCGTAAAGATGAAATTCACAAACTGATTGCAGATATTGACAACTTGCTTGCCAATAGTGGTAATCCCCTATCAAAACTGCTGTCTGGTCAGGGACAAGAAGAGAGAGATGTTTTACAGCGAGTGCGTGAGTTTCTTGTCAAACTCAATGAAAGTGAGACACCAGAAGAAACTCCTGTGGAGCAATCACAGACACAACCACTGTCATCTTTGTTGGCGCGATATGTGGAGCAGGAGCATAACCAAGCTGGATCAAAGTCTTATCAATCCCAACAGCCACAGGCTAATTTTACCGCAGAACAATTAAAAGATGAAATTTCGGTTGTGCTTCAACCTTTGCAGGCAGAATTATCAAGTCTGTTGCAAGAAAGAGCTTCTCTTGTCCAGGAAATTAGACAGCTAGAGCAAAAGCGACTGCAAAACTATTCCTTAACACAGCAGTTAGCCACCCAAGAGCAGATAATTAGCGAATTTTTACAAGTGCTAATCAGTCGTTTAGTGCCAAATTTAATTCCATATTTAACAAGAAATGCAGCTAATTCTTCTAGTTTGACTACAGGTGAAACTAAGCAAGAAGTCAGCAACTCTGCTATTCAACCTGTTGTGGAATCCGTCGAAGGGTTAGAAAGGTTAGCTAGTTTGGCGAAGGAGTTGGATCAACGTTTACTATCACTAGATGGAACTGTTAACGTTATCTTTGAGGCATTAGAGCGTAACATTAACACTTATTATCAGTCTTTATCCCAAGCACTGGCAAGAATGCACAGTCAGGGGTTGCAAGGTGAACAGTTGATGGCAAATTTTCTGAATAATTTGCATCAGACTTTACAAATACAATCTCCAGATGCTCCACCTTTAACCTTTGGATTAGATTCTGCAACAGAAGTACAACCTGTTTCTTCTGTTGCTGAGGAATTAATTCAGGATACTGTGACTGCGGACACTCAAGAACCTGAGATTGTGGAAAATCTGGAAGCAGTGCTTTCACAACTGACTGCACAACCAGCACCAGTTTCAGCAGTTGATAGTTTTATTAGGTCTAATATTAGTTCTGATGAAACTCCATCAGAGAATGGGGAGGAATTAATTCAGGATACTGTGACTGCGGACACTCAAGAACCTGAGATTGTGGAGAATTTGGAGGCAGTGCTTTCACAATTGACTGCACAACCAGCACCAGTTTCAGCAGTTGATAGTTTTATTAGTTCTAATATTAGTTCTGATGAAACTCCATCAGAGAATGGGGAGGAATTAATTCAGGATACTGTGACTGCGGACATTCAAGAACCTGAGATTGTGGAGAATTTGGAGGCAGTGCTGTTACAACTGAGGTCAGATGAGATTTCAAGTTCAGTTGCTGCTTCTTTTACCACCCCTGATGAAACTCAGTCAGAGAGTATTGATGAAGTAGATGAACTTTATGCGAGTTTGTTTGGTGGTGCAGATAGGATTAAATCAACAGAATCGACTACAGAATCTACTGCTGTGCCAGTGGTGACAAGTGAGGTAGATAACACTGCTGAGATTAGTGAAAGTATGTCAGCATCACTAATTATTCCAGAAGCACAAGAAGAAGCACAAGAGCTTAATGTGCAGGTGTCGTCAGAGAGTGTAGAGCAAGAGGATTTAAATATTTTTGAGCAGAGTAACAATTTTCCACCTGAAAATGCGGCTATGGTTGTAGAAACCACAGAGCCAGCATCATCTGATTTATGGGAAAAATCCTTGTTGCCAGAGGATACGCAATCACAAGCTGAATTTGCCAGCACTCCTACATTACTGAACTTTCATCCAGATAGTAGTGATACAATCACAGTCCTGACGGACTTGTTAGTTGATGTCTTCGGTGAAGAACAAGTTACAGAAGCTTTAGCTGTTGATGATCATCCAGACACGACAGAACTAGAGACTCCCATAGTTAGCTCTGCTGTAGAGGAATCGACAGAGACACAAAATTTAGCATCTGCTTACATTCTGGCTTCACCACAGGAAAATTTACTATCTATAGATAACACGGATACAGAGACGCAAGGTATACCGAATATTGTTTTAGATGAAGCGCAGTTGCAACAATTGGATCGAGATTTAACCAATTTTGATTGGCGGTTAAATTCTGAATCGCAACAGACAACGAATGTAGAAAGTTTGCAGGATTCGGTATCTGAAGGTCAGAATATTCTCCGGGATATCCTGGATACAGGAATGCAGTTGATGGAATCTCCTAGCAGCACAGCAACAGAAAATATCCCATTAGCTGCTGTTTCTAATGTGAATAGTCCGCAAAGTCCGCAAACTGAAAAAAAAAAGGAAGTCACAAATTCTTCACCAGAAGTTGCTTTGCTTGGCGATAACAAGTTAAGTGATAATTCTGTGTTGAGAGTCAACGACCCAAACTTTGTTTGGTATTTAGGAATTGATTTGGGTACAACTGGGATTTCCGCGGCGTTGTTGAATCGTTCGCAGTTGGTTGTGTATCCGATCTACTGGTCAACAGAAAATCCATCAGGTAATACTGCTTTTGAGCAATCTTTTCGTTTACCGGCAGAAGTTTATTTACCTACGGCTTCCATACCTCATTCAGACGCAGAAAGCAGAGAAAATAGAGAAAATAGAGAGCAGACAACACCTGCGGCGGTGGCACAGGATCAAACTCACTCCACAACAGCACCGAAACAAAATCTTTACTCTGCTCATTTAAAGCCTTTTTTAGACATAGGGATTCCCTATAGAACTACGCAGCAAAAATGGGAACCTGTATTGCAGTTAAATGAATTTTCCGCAGGTCCTTTGATTTGGGTGGTGCGATCGCTCTCGAAGTTACTGTTAACTCTCAAGTCGGATCAAACTAGTACAACTCCGGCTTTAATTGCTCATGCTGTGGGCATAGATCCTCAAGTTTTCTCTGCGATTATGAATAATATTACCGGTGTTGTTTGTAGTTGTCCTTCTAGTTGGTCTGAACAATATCGTTTTAATGTGCGGGAAGCAATACTGGCTAGTCAGCTTGTTTCCCATCCCCAAGAGATATTTTTTGTGGAGGAGGCGATCGCTAGTTTGCTGCCAGAACTTAATCCTAGCAATTCTCCTCCAGTACAGTTGCATGATAATCAAGGTTTGCGTCCTTTAAAAACCAGTGAAAATTTCCATGGGGGTACAACCCTGGCTCTAAATATTGGTGCTACTGCTACAGAGATGGCATTGGTTGATTTACCGGCAGATTTGAGCCAATTAACATACAGAGATTTTATGCTTCACAGTTTTGCCTATGCTGGTAAGGCTATGGAGCAGGATATTATTTGTCAGTTGCTACTACCACCAAAATCTCGCCAACCCCGTGGGAGGTCAAAAGCTAACAGTAGCATTTCTAGTAGTAATCCTTGGCATTGGCAACCCTCAATTCCTGGTTTAGACCAGATACAATGGTCTAGTTTGAGTTTGGAAGCGTTAGAACTACCACGAGTTGGAGAACCGGATCTACTTTCCCGCATCCGCTTCCAGCAAAAGTTAGAAAGTTCTTTGTTGGGACAAGGATTGTTAGATGCTGCTCTGGCTCTGAAGCTGATTTTGCAACATCAAGAATCTTTCACTCTGGAGTTAGCAGATCAGTGCTGGATATTGCAGCGACGAGATTTGGAAACTCAGGTTTTTGTCCCCTACATACGTCGTCTCAACCGGGAACTGAATAAATTATTAGTAGCTCGTGGTATTCCTACGGAAGCTGTTGATCAGACAATTATTTCTGGTGGGGTGGCTGCTATTGCTACAGTCAACCGTTGGTTAAGACAAAAACTTCCCAATGCCAAAATTATTCAGGATTTATATCTGGGTGAAAATGGCGCTCCTAAATGTAGTCGGGTGGCTTATGGGTTGGCTACCTTACCTCTACATCCCCAGGTTTTAGAAGTACCTAAACAACAGTATACAGATTACTTCTTGTTTTCGGAATTGCTGAAAATTTTACCGCATAGCTCAGGTGGTGAAACTATGCGTTCTCTATCTTTTGGTGAAATTCTGCAATTGTTTGAGAATCGTGGCATCAATACCCGCATTTGTCAACAGCGTTTGCTGGCTTTTTTGGAAGGTGAACTACCTGCTGGTTTAATACCTACTGCTGCTGAAATCTTACCAGAACCAGATGATAAACTTCTTTCAGGGCAAACATCTTTAAATTCTCTGTGGTTAGCAAAAACTTCTCAGGAAAATCCTGATTATCAGGCGATCGCCTCTGCACCATTGTTTCAAAAACAAGGAAATCTCACATATCGTCCCAATTCTCAACAACTTCTATTGTTGCGTCGTTATCTGGATGCTATCAAAGCTAGTTCTTTACAATCACTAGAAGAACCTTTAGCGGTTAACTTGATCTCAACTGTTAGCCAATAAATAGGGGTTGCTGAGAAAGTCTTTTCGTGATGGCATAGGAGTCAGGAGTCAGGAGTCAGGAGTCAGGAGGAGATTTGAAAATTTCTTTGCCATCTCTTGAAATCCCAAAAAATGCACACTTTTTCCGGTATACCCTTCAAAACCCTTGCACTAATTTCTGTGTTTATCAGCCTCTAACCTTTGATATATCAAGGTTTTAGGTTTATTCAGCAAACCCTATCTAGGACTTACGCAAGATATGACTAAAAACCTTATTCTTGCGTAGGGGTAATTCATGAATTACCCCTACTTTCGTTCCCTTTTGCGTAAGTCCTGTTATCCTTTAACACCGCTACCTGTATCTGTGGGGACAATAAACCTTTGTAAAAAGAGAAATAACAGCAAAACTGGAGCAATTGAAATTACAGATCCAGCTGCTACTAATCGCCAATCTAAAGAAAATGTACCTGCTAATTTAGCCACTCCCAAGGGTAAAGTATATAAACTCTCATCTTGGATAACAATTAACGGCCATAAAAAGTCACTCCAAGCACCAATAAATACAAAAATAGCCAGAGTTATTAGTGCTGGTTGAATAGCGGGTAACATCACAAACCACCATAATCCTAACTCAGAACTACCATCCATGCGGGCGGCTTCTTCTATTTCTTTAGGCACTCCCATAAAAGCTTGTCTTAATAAAAAAATGCCAAAAGCAGAAGCTAAACTGGGAAAAATCATTCCTAAATAACTATTTGTTAACCCTAACTGCACTGTCAAAATATATAAGGGAATCATGACTATTTGAAAGGGAATCATAATTGTAGAAACAATCGCAATAAAAATTCCATTCCGTCCTAAAAATGATAATCTGGCTAAAGGATAAGCGGCTAAAGAACAAAACATTAAATTCAAAATTACAGTCAATACAGACACCAAAATACTATTATATAAATATTGCCCAAAAGGTAAAGATTGCCAAACACGAGAGAAATTATTTAAAGTCGGTTGAATGGGTAATAACTGGGGTGGAGACTGTAAAAGATTTTCGGTGGGTGATTTTAAGGCTGTACTAATGAGCCATAATAAGGGAAACAGGGTGAGGAGTGCGATCGCTGTCAATAATCCGTATATGATGAAGATTTGTCGGTTTGATTTTTGGATGTTCATATTTTTGTCTCACTCAAAGACGCAAAGTAATAAGAATTAAGTACCTGGGCAAAATTAATTTAACATTTTTGGAACAAACAAAAATCCCTGTATTCCTTATCTGTTACCTGTTACCTGTTACCTGTTACCTGTTACCTATTACCTGTTACCTGTTACCTGTTCCCTCTCCCAAATATAAAATTTATTTTGCACGACTACTTATCTGTTATGCTGCTTTTGATATTGATTAAACTAACCGCAAAGTACGCAAAGTACACAAAGGAAGAAAAGAAGTCTTCTTTCCGTTTGAAGGTAGGAGTTCAGTTTTTGGAATAAGCACATGAAGAATACCCTAAATATTGTACTTTTTCTGGTAATATGTTTGACGGTAGTAAGTGTAAGTTATTTGGGATAAGCAACTATGATATCACCACCACAACTATTAACAGATCCATTTTTACAACTACCAACAGAAAATTCTGTGCGTGTAGTTTGGTTTACTGAGTTTGCCGGTGATAAACATTTGGTTGTTTACGGTGATAAATTTGATAGAAATTCAATTGCAAAAACTACTAAACTTAGTCGTGTTCGGGAAGATCAAGAGTCAAGAGTAGCAGATCAAAAGGCAAATGGGCAAGTTTATCAACAACCTGTAAAAAGAGATATTTGGCGACATGAAGCTGAAGTTACTGGTTTAACTCCTAATCTGCGAGTTCCCTATTTTGTCACCAGTATACGAGAAGATGGGAAAAAGGTTAATAGTGAGGTTTTTACTCTTGCACCTACTCCAAAACCCGGTACACCGTTAAAAGTTCTCCTCACATCTGATCATCAATTAAAACCAATGACAGCAGCAAATTTACAAAAAGTTGTGGAAACTGTGGGGAGAGTTGACGGTGTATGGTTTGCTGGAGATTTAATTAATGTTCCAGATCGTTCTTCTGAATGGTTTGATGATAATCGCGGAAATGCTTTATTTCCAGGTTTACAAGGTCGTGGTAATTATACAATGGAATCTAATGATGGTGTCAAGGTTACTTACACTGGTGGGAAAATTATTCAAAATGCCCCTATGTTTCCTTGTATTGGTAATCATGAAGTCATGGGAAGATATCAGAGAAAAAAGAGTTTAAATGATGAATTTAATGATACTGTTCCCCGTGAAGTAGCTGAAAATTTGTATGGTCAAAAATCTTTAATAGATAATTCTTTTAATACTATCACTTACGAGGAAATTTTTACTTTACCTGAAACTAAATCAGGAGGAAAAACCTATTACGCTGTGACTTTTGGTAATGTCCGTTTGGTGGTTTTGTATATTACTAATATGTGGCGACATCCTCAATTAAATTCAGAGAGAAAAGGTAGATATATAGAACCAGAAACAGATTTGAATAATCCTGAAAATTGGGGTTATGGACAGTTAATTTTTGAACCTATTTTTAAAGGAAGTGATCAATATAATTGGTTGCAGGAAGAATTAAAAAGTCCTGAATTTCAACAGGCAAAATATAAGGTGGTTATGTTCCATCATCCTCCTCATACGTTGGGTGATAATATTGTTCCAGCTTACACTAATCCTTTACAGATTATTGAAAAAGATCAAACAGGAAATATTAAATCTGTAAATTACGAATATCCCAAAAATGCAGATTACATTATTCGTGATGTGATTCCTTTATTAGAAGCTGCTAAAGTGCAGTTAGTATTTTATGGACATTCCCATTTATGGAATAGGTTTGTTAGTTCTAGTGGAATGCACTTTTTAGAAACTTCTAATGTTGGTAATTCCTATGGTGCTGCTTGGGGTGAAAGAAAGCGATATATTCCTGTAAATTATTCAGAAGATAATTATACTAGAATTGGTGATCCTAATGGTTTAGAACCAGTTATACCAACGATTTCTCCATTATTAGGAGAAGATGGTCAACCTTTACCTTATATTGCTAGTAATGAGATTACAGTTTTCAGCATTTTCGACACGGGAACAGGTACTATTAGTAGTTATCGCTTTAATACCAAAAAACCTGATTCGCAAGTTGTAAAATTTGATCAATTTGTGATTGGTAATTGATAATAGTTGATAGTTGATAGGGAAACATCAAATTTATTACCCAGTCACCAGTCACCAGTCACTAGTCACCAATCACCAGTCACCAATCACCAGTCACCAATCACCTATATTAGATAAAATTTCTTGCGCTCTTTTGATATTATTACTTACAGAATTAGCTGAAGTTTGTAAAGCTGCTTTTTCTGTATCGTTGAGAGTCAATTCTAAAATACTCTCGACTCCACCACATCCTAAACGACAAGGAACACCAATCACTACATCATTTAAACCATATTCACCTTGTAAATAAGCTGCAACTGGTAATAAGCGAGACTGATTTAATAAAATAGATTCTACCATCAAAGAAGTGGCAGAAGCAGGAGCAAAAAACGCGCCGCCTGTGTGCATTAATTCCACAATTTCTGCGCCGCCATTGCGTGTTCTTTGTACTAACTGTTCAATTTTTTCTGCATCTAATAATTCTGTAATCGGAATACCATTAACAGTAGCATAACGGGCTAAAGGAACCATTAAATCACCGTGACTTCCTAAAACCATTGCTTTGACATCCGCAGGTAAAACCCCTAATTCTAAAGCAATGAAAGTTTCAAATCTTGCTGAGTCTAAAACTCCAGCCATTCCCATGATTTGATTTCTGGGTAAACCTGTAACTTGCCAAGTTAAATAAGTCATCACATCTAAAGGATTTGTGACGACAATAAAAATAGCATGGGGAGAATGGGCGATCGCATTTTTTGCCGCTTCAACCACAATTTTGGCATTGATTTTTAGCAAATCATCCCTACTCATTCCCGGTTTGCGGGGAAAACCAGCGGTAATGACAACAATATTAGAATTAGCCGTATCTGCATAATTATTAGTACCGCTAATTTGCCGATTATGTAATTCTAATCCCCTCGCTTCTAACAAATCTAAAGCTAAACCTTGGGGCATTCCTTCGACAATATCTAACAATACTACATCGGCCAAATTTTTCTCCGCGATGCGTTGGGCTAAAGTGCTACCAACTCTACCCGCACCCACAATAGTCACACGGGGAGATTTACAGAAAACAGGGGAAGAAGGTAAATCAGACATAAGAAATATTTTCTTGACAATTGCAATTCCTGACTAATAGTAGAGTCAATACTTTTCGGTTAAGCCCAAAAAATAAAATTCTGTAGGTTGGGTTGAGGAACGAAACCCAACATTTATAGACATTTCTTGGGTTTTACTTTGTTCAACCCAACCTACAAAAATCCTTAACCGAACAGTATTGATAGTAGAGTAGATTAGTAGATATTGATATCCACTGAAGTTAGAAATTTAATTTCTAATTTAATTTGGAGCATCCCAATTTGGAAAAAAATCACCACAGCAAAACCAAAAAATCTCTTAAATTCTTTTACCTTTGTGTCCTTTGCGCCCTTTGCGGTTCAATCATATCCAGTTCCTTGGATTATTTTATTTCCTTGGATAGAAATAAATTTACAAATTTGGGAAACTCCCAATTATTTAGTCATCTTTAGATGACTTCAGCTATTAGCAAGGAACTTAAGTTCCTTGCGGGAATTGTACACTAAAGCACAACCTTTGTTATGCAAACTCTTCCAATTGTTCTAATTTTAACCAAATATTGGGAGTTGGTACTTTTCCGAACTTCACCAAAGCATAATCACCTTTAATATCTACTATTTCCCCTGGACTATCAAATAAATAGGAGGGAAAGCGAGTATCACTAGCTTTTGCTTCTACACTATTTTCCAACTTCTCGCGCACAGCACGAACCATATTTCCTTTTTTTACAGCCATGAGTTCCTCTGACGATTCATCAACGCTTTTACTAAAAATTTTATCTTGTGGGAAGATCAAAGGCAGATTTTCTTGAGTTAAAAAAGAGCAGAAACCCAGATACACGCAAGGTATTAAATACCTAAACAATACGGTTGACAATTGTCCATACTTCTCCATCAGAACGAACATGGGGAACTGAAATGGTTTTGAATCCGGTAATGAACGGTTTATAGTACACTTGCCAATACATGGGGCTAAGTTCATCAGCACAAGCTTTGAGTAGTTTAATTTCTTCTGCTAGTTCTTGTGCGAGTTCATTTACCCTTTGGGCGTGAATTTCGGCTACTTTTTTCGCTGCTTCTAATTCTTGTTGTTGTTGAGCAAGACGTTTAGAAAAAGTTAGTGAACCATTTAACTGAGCTTGTTTTTGTTGTTTTTGTTTTTCTAAAAAAGCGATCGCATTATCTATACCTTGAATTTCTGCCGCAATTTTGGGATTTTCCCTAGCTTGACGGCGATAAGCTTCAACTATTGCCAAATTTGTATTATTTTCACTAGATTCTATACTATTTTGAGTTAATGCAGCCCTTTCTCTTAGGAGAGCTTGAATTTGTGAGTTGAGTTCTTTGATTTCTACTTGAATTTTATCCATATATATATTATTAAGCTACGGTAAATTTTAGCCCAAAGTGCGATTTCTTA
Organism: Sphaerospermopsis sp. FACHB-1094; assembly: GCF_014696195.1. NCBI lineage: Bacteria > Bacillati > Cyanobacteriota > Cyanophyceae > Nostocales > Aphanizomenonaceae > Sphaerospermopsis > Sphaerospermopsis sp. FACHB-1094. The sequence goes on from NZ_JACJPT010000035.1 coordinate 27,089, forward strand.
CAGAGGATGTTTGAAAAGTCCCTCATGATGTATCAAAAATTTTAGATCCCCCTAAATCCCCCTTGAAAAGGGGGACTTTGATTCTAGTTCCCCCCTTATTAAGGGGGCTTAGGGGGGATCTGCAAGTGTATAAAGTCACCATCTAAAACTTTTCAAACACCCTCTAAGATATCATTTACCGATTGCTTTAAAAATGATATACTATATATAAACCAGGGACAAAATTCGGCTTCATGCCGTGTGATTGTCAAGCAAAGTCTTAACAATCCTATATCCCTGGTATTTTTGTAGCTGTTAGAGGGTTTTTACGAGTATAGTACACCCCATACCTAGCAAATCTTGTGTCATCAATATCATGCACAAGTGCAAATTTTGACCAGAGAAACTCAATATATCTATCCTCACCTCTCTCATACAAGCGTTGTAAAGCCCACAGAAAGTAATCTACAGCTTGTAAACTTGGACAATTAGGAGGGATGTTAGCAGTTATATTAATAGTTGCTGTACTGGTAATACCCCATTGTTCAGCGAACTTTGCTCTAGCTGATTCTAAAGCAACTTTGAAGGCTTCGGTTCTCTCAGAAGTACCTCGTCTAGCAAAGCAAATATTATATTCATCATCCTTGTGTAAACGATCCTTAAATAAACGCCGCGTCAAATAATCATATAATTCATTTTGTTGGTAACGATAAGAGATATCATTTTGATTACGTTGTCGAATATACTCCAGTAACTTCTCCTTATTTCTTACCACAGCAAAAAATTTGAGTTCATGTTGCTGCAACAAATTGAAAACTTCTCTTCTCACTTCAGGAATATCATCTTTAGCATGAAAACATAAAGCAGTTTTTTTATTTTCAGGTTGCATTGAAGGAACTTTTTTAAAATAAGGATCAGCTAATAAATTAGCTCTTAAATTCTCCAAATCTTGAGATAACAATTCAGGATTAGTGACATCTAATAGACCAAGCATAAAAAAACGAGAACATCCATCTGAACCAATGATGATCTTCCCTTTACCATTAAAAATTACAGGATCTCCTGCTTCATCCACAAAATAATGGCGAACCGAAGATATTTTTTCAGTTAATTCACTCATTCATCACCATTCAATCAAAAATTATCTGGATTTAATATAGCTTTAATTTCAGACATAATTTCAGCAACTCGCCGATCTTTCTCCAGTATATCATTTACCAGTTGTTCAGGCTGTAAATGTTCAAACTCCGTCTGATTAGTGGGATTTTTTTGATCAAGATTATAAATAGGCCAGTAAATAGCGTCCCCTTTCGCTTTCTGTTCCTTAGCAATTTCGCGCTGATTTTGTTCTTCAGTTTGAAACTGTTTTACCTCATCCTTAATTTTTTGAATCTGCTGTTTAACTTTAGTAACTTCTTTGGGTGGAGAAAAATCCAAAATAGAATTTTCTAAATCTTTGATTTTTTCAGTTAATTCTTTAACATTTTTAGCCAGATTATTAGCAGTTTCTTCAGCTTCATTACCAGCATCCCAAAAAGGTTGTGCATCTGCTCTAGCTTGATGATAAAGTTCCCTAAAATTATATTTCCAAGCATTTTGATTTTCTTCTCGATTATGCCACCATGCTACACATATTGTGGGTTCATTACCTGCACCATAAACCGCACTACCGGACGAGGAGTATAAAATTCTCCCGAATCTCCCGCAGCGTCCCGCATTTCCTTTAGCATGGACTCATACAAGGTGCTGAGGAGGTTCACTTCTTCCGATTTATCAAAGCGAATTTCATTTACTTTATTCAGAACATCCCATAGCAAAGTCCCGCTAATCATGCGGTTATTCACATCTTTGAAAACCTTAGCGATAACATCGGCGCGTTTATTACCGGCTTTGCTTTTGAGATTTCGTAAATAAGCGAGTAAACCTTCACCTTTGTTACCATCTGGTAAAACTGCTTCATCATTATTGATGAAACTTTTTAACTTATCGCTGGTAAAATCTTCATTAGCAGCCCAATCACGCCAGCGATAAGGCGGTTTAATGGTTGGTTTATACTAAATCAATAATTTCTGCCCGTTCTTCAGGAACAGCCCAGCGTTGTTGTATTTCTATAGTAGAACGATAGAGAGTTCTAACTTGTTCTCTCGTATACTAGGTAGTTTGGCAACGCGGACAGTAATTTGGCAAGAAGGACAACAATTTGTCAACGCGGACAAATAATCTGGCAAGTGACAATTAACAATCGGGATGACTGGATTCGAACCAGCGGCCCCTTCGTCCCGAACGAAGTGCGCTACCAAGCTGCGCTACATCCCGTAAAAAAAATATGCTTATCAAGACTAGTATATCATAACCATAGCCAAATAAAAAAACAAAATATTTTATAAAGGACTTTGCTTGCTAGGATTATAGTTGTATAACTTCAGTAAACAAAGCGGATTGTGACTGTAAAACCAGACTGGTTGCGGGTAAAAGCACCGCAGTGGGAGCGCGTTGGTAACGTTAAAGAAATTTTACGGGATTTAGCCCTGAATACAGTTTGTGAAGAAGCATCCTGTCCCAACATTGGCGAATGTTTCAACGCTGGAACTGCTACATTTTTAATTATGGGTCCAGCCTGTACCAGAGCTTGTCCTTACTGTGATATTGACTTTGAGAAAAAACCCAAACCCTTAGATCCCACCGAACCCGCAAGACTCGCGGAGGCTGTTCGCAGAATGCAGCTAAATCACGTCGTGATTACTTCCGTGAACAGAGATGATTTAGTAGATGGTGGTGCGTCCCAGTTTGTTAAGTGTATTAACGCAGTTCGTGAAGTATCACCCAAAACTACTATTGAAGTGCTAATTCCTGATTTATGCGGAAACTGGGATGCACTAGAAATCATACTCCAGGCTAAACCAGAAGTCACAAACCATAATACGGAAACCGTCCCACGTTTGTATCGTCGAGTACGTCCCCAAGGTGACTATCAAAGAACGATGGTTCTGTTAGAACGTACTCACCAAATTTGCCCTAGCACCTATACCAAATCTGGTATCATGGTCGGCTTAGGTGAAACAGATGCCGAAGTTCGCCAAGTCATGCAAGATTTACGATCAGTAAAATGTGATATTTTGACCATTGGGCAATACCTCCAACCCAGTCAAAAACATCTGCAAGTTACTGATTTTATTACTCCTGAACAATTTGCAGCTTGGCAAGCTTATGGTGAAGAAATCGGATTTTTACAAGTTGTTTCTTCCCCCTTGACAAGAAGCTCCTATCATGCTGAACAAGTCAGGGAATTAATGAAACGTTATCCCAGATAGGGGACTGGTGACTGGTGACTGGTGACTGGTGACTGGGGAGAAAATTCTTTCCCTGTTCCCTGTTCCCTTCTTCCCCAATTACTAATTACCAATTACCCATTATCCATTACCCATTACCAATGACCAAAACGATCGCTATTTTAGGTGCAGGTGCTTGGGGTACAACCCTGGCAAATTTAGCACGTGCAAATGATCATCAGGTGCGTTTATGGTCACGCCAGGGTGATCTTTCCTTAGAGGATGTTGTTAAAAATGCCGAAATAGTCCTATCCGCTATATCTATGAAAGGTGTACAGGATGTAGCGTTATCGGTTAAATCTTGTCAAATATCTCCACAGACAATATTTGTCACCGCTACCAAAGGTTTAGATGCGAAAACAACCCGTACACCTTCCCAAATTTGGCAAACCGAATTTCCTGATCATTCAGTAGTTGTCCTTTCAGGCCCTAATTTATCTGAAGAAATTTCTCAGGGTTTACCCGCTGCTACCGTAGTAGCCAGCAAAAATACCGCTGCTGCCCAAGTCGTGCAACAAGTCTTTTCTTCTGGACGTTTTCGTGTGTATACTAACTCTGATCCGGTAGGTGTGGAACTAGGTGGTACACTCAAAAACGTGATGGCGATCGCATCTGGTGTCTGTGATGGTTTGCATTTGGGAACTAATGCCAAAGCAGCTTTAGTAACTCGCGGCTTGACAGAAATCATTCGTATTGGTAAAGTTTTAGGCGCAAAAACGGAAACTTTTTATGGTTTATCCGGTCTAGGAGATTTGTTAGCCACCTGCAACAGCCCCTTAAGCCGTAATTATCAAGTCGGCTATCAGTTGGCCAGTGGAAAAACGCTGACAGAAATTCTCGCCTCTTTACCAGGAACCGCTGAAGGTGTAAACACTTGTCAAGTTTTGATGCAAATATCCCAGGAGCAAAATATTACTATGCCTATTACTGAGCAGGTTTATCGGTTATTGGAAACTCAAGTTACACCCAAACAGGCATTAGATGAACTCATGTTAAGAGATACTAAGCCAGAATATCACCAATAAATTAATGGCTTGCACCATGCTCCACTATAAGCATTATTTCGTAACTCACATCTGCTAATTACCAAATAATCACTAAAGAAATTGTTAAATCGTCAGGAAACTACTTCCCCCATCATGTAAATATAACTATGTAGTTTATCAACAGCAAAATTACTAGGGATAGAATTGTACATAGTTATGAAAATAACCGTAAATATTCCTAGAACATCTCAGTTAACTAAGTCAGTGATTACCGCAAAAAGCAGGTAAATGAAGTCAACAATTGATGTACTTTTTATTTACTTTCCCTATGTACCAAGAAGCTTTGACTGCTATACAGACGTTCGTCCTTAGAGAAGTTCCACCAGAACATCTCTACATACCGCTACTGTGTTTCCAGCCTGGCTGTAGCTAGAAACGTCTATGAGTTCAATCAAAAACCTACAGTCACCAAAAAAATTCGGTAAAAGTGTATCCCTAAGTGAGTTCAAGAATCTAATTTTATACCATTAATAATTTTGGTTGTAGCTTAGGTAGGGTAAGTTGAGTTGTGTACTAGCGAATTATATTCGCCACCTACTTTTCAGACAGCCCCGCAGAATTAGTACAATCTTCCTTCTGCAAAGAATTGTACTGCAAAATTCAATTGTGTTATTTCATCGTGAATTACGGGAACAATAGCAACAGTTGATGATCTGACCGTAATTTTAGCGATTTTAGCTGACCGTAATCTATTAGTACCTTCACAATTAAGACATTATGCCCGCAACATCTTTTCACACAGATGCAGCCTACGATTCCCAAAAGTCTAACCTAACATTAGACTCTGATCTAAATTCTGATCTCAATATTGATGAGGGTGATTTGTCCCTAGATGAACTACAAGATATAGAAATAGCTGCTGTTGATCCTCATAACTTGGCTGCAAATAATACCAACCGTCGTAGTACAGACCTAGTACGTTTATACCTTCAAGAAATTGGCCGAGTACGTTTGTTAGGGCGGGATGAAGAAGTTTCCGAAGCTCAAAAAGTACAGCGATATTTGCGGATGCGGATCGTGCTTGCTAACGCAGCAAAACAAGGTGACGCTGTAATTGCCCCTTATCTGAATTTAATAGAAGTTCAGGAGCGTTTAGTATCTGAATTAGGACACCGCCCCTCATTAGAAAGATGGGCTAGAACTGCTGGCATAGAATTATCCGAGCTTAAACCTACATTATCAGAAGGTAAAAAACGCTGGGCGGAAATTGCCAAGTTGACAGTAGAAGAACTTGATGAAATTCAATCTCAAGGACTTCAAGCCAAAGAACACATGATCAAGGCTAACTTGCGCCTTGTAGTATCTGTTGCCAAAAAGTATCAAAATCGTGGCTTGGAATTATTAGATTTAGTACAAGAAGGTACTTTAGGATTAGAACGAGCAGTAGAGAAATTTGATCCTACAAAGGGTTATCGTTTTAGTACCTATGCTTATTGGTGGATACGTCAAGGAATAACCAGAGCGATCGCTACTTCCAGCCGGACAATTCGCCTACCTGTTCATATTACCGAAAAACTCAACAAAATCAAAAAAGCACAACGGAAAATTGCTCAAGAAAAAGGTCGTACACCTACTTTAGAAGATTTAGCACTTGAGTTAGATATGACACCTACCCAAGTGCGGGAAGTTTTGTTGCGAGTTCCTCGTTCTGTTTCACTAGAAACCAAAGTAGGGAAAGACAAAGACACCGAGTTAGGAGATTTATTAGAAACTGATAGCGTTACCCCAGAAGAAATGTTAATGCGAGAATCTTTACATAAAGATTTGCAGCATTTACTAGCAGATTTAACCACCCGTGAACGTGAAGTGATTCTGATGCGGTTTGGTTTATCCGATGGACATCCCTATTCATTAGCCGAAATAGGCCGCGCTTTAGACCTCTCACGAGAAAGAGTACGACAAATAGAATCCAAAGCCTTACAAAAACTTCGCCAACCCAAGCGCCGTAACCTCGTCCGCGACTATTTAGAATCTTTAAGTTAGGGTGATTGGTGATTGGTGATTGGTGATTGGGAAGATGAATAACCCAATGCCCCATACCCCATGCCCAATAACAACTAACAAACATTCTCAATAAGTTAGGATTGTTGCAAATTGCTCCTAATATTTGTTATATTCTCAATTAACAGGCTTTGTTGAGAAAATTTAGTATGACTGTCTACACAACTGGTTCACTTAAGGCAGAACTAAACGACCGAGGCTGGCGTTTAACTCCTCAACGAGAAACAATTCTACATATATTTCAAGAACTTCCCCAGGGTGAACATTTAAGTGCTGAGGATCTTTATCATCGCCTAGAAAGTGATGGTGAGGGTATCAGTTTATCAACCATCTATCGCACCCTCAAGTTAATGTCCAGGATGGGAATTTTACGGGAACTAGAGTTGGGTGAAGGACATAAACACTATGAAATTAACCAACCTTACCCCCATCATCACCACCATCTGATTTGTGTTCGTTGTAATACTACAATTGAGTTCAAAAACGATTCAATTTTGAAAATCGGTGCAAAAACAGCCCAAAAAGAAGGTTATCACTTATTAGATTGTCAATTAACTATTCATGCTGTTTGTCCCAAATGCCAACGGGCATTAATGCCACTTTAGCTAATGTGTCAGGAGTCAGGAGTCGTAGGGGCGAAGCATTCGGAAAATAGCCTTGGACGAGAATTGATAATTGATGTCCCGAATGCTTCACCTGTACAGGAGTCAGAATATTTGATCAATCAGCATAGGAATCAATAAGTGATTGGTGATTGGTGATTGGGCGGATGAATAACCTAATGTTCAATGCCCAATAACTAATTTTCTTCTATAGCTGCTTCTGCTTCATGGACTAAATTTCTCAAATTTTCCAAAGTTTCTAAATTGACATCTTCCCATAAACTTCGTTTGTGTGCTTCTAGCAACCTTTCAGCTATATCTCGCAAAGCCCAAGGGTTTTTGTTGTGAATAAACTCACAAACTACAGAATCTTGTAAATAATTATCTACAATTCCCTGATACATATAATTTTCCACACATTGGGCGGTGGCATCGTAGGCAAATAAAAAATCTACCGTTGCTGCCATTTCAAACGCGCCTTTATAACCATGACGCATTACCCCTGCTATCCATTTCGGGTTAACCACACGGGAACGATAAACCCTAGTAATTTCTTCTTTGAGTTTACGGACTTTGGGTTGAGATGTATTAGCATTATCACCAAAATAAGTTTCGGGGTTTTTGCCTTGGAGAGAACGAACCGCAGCAATTAAACCACCTTGAAACTGATAATAGTCATCAGAATCAAGTAAATCATGTTCTCGATTATCTTGATTATGTAGAACAACCTGCATTTTTTTTAATCTTTCGACAAATACTTCTTGAGAGGTGACAGTATTATTATTCTCTGTTCCCTTGTAAGCGTAGGAACTCCAGTTGATGTAAGCTTGGGCTAAATCTTGATCAGTTTGCCAGTTTTGGGAAGAGATTAAACCTTGAAGTCCAGCACCATAAGCACCGGGTTTAGAACCAAAAACCCGATAAAGCGATCGCTCTTTGGCAACTTCTAAACTTAAACCTTGTTGTGTCCATAAATCAATATCTTGCTTTACCGCACCTACTAACGGGTTTTCCTCCTCTGGTTCATCTAAACTTGCAACCGCTGCCACTGCTTGAGAAAATAGATCAATTAAATTAGGAAAAGCATCACGGAAAAATCCCGAAATTCTCAAAGTCACATCAACACGGGGACGACCTAAAATTGATAAAGGTAGAATTTCAAAATCTACTACTCTTCTAGCTGCACCATCCCAAATCGGTTGCACACCAAGTAAAGCTAAAGCTTCCGCAATATCATCTCCTCCTGTTCTCATGGTAGAAGTTCCCCAAACTGATAAACCCAGAGTTTTGGGATATTCTCCATGTTCTTGAGTGTAGGTTTCAATGAGATTTTCTGCTGCTTTTCTGCCCACATCCCAGGCGGTTTCTGTAGGAATAGCGCGAATATCTACAGCATAGAAATTTTTACCTGTGGGAAGAACTTCTGGCCTTCCTCTTGTCGGTGCGCCAGATGCAGCACTAGGAACATATTTTCCATCTATTCCTTTAAGTAAGTTGGTAATTTCTTGGGTTGTGTTTTTTAATGCTGGAAGAAGTTTTAATTCTATCCAGTTAAGGACTGGTGACTGGTGACTGGTGACTGGTGACTGGGAATTGATGATTTTTTCGACTAAAAAAGCGGCTTCTTCTTCTAATAGTTCAATGACATCGCCGTGGGTATGACAAGATTTAATTTGCACGCAGAGACGCAGAGGCGCAGAGAGAGTTGCAGGAGGATGAAATTTATTACTGTATTCTGTTGTTAAAGGATCGAAATCTAAACCCCAATTTTCTGCGATCGCACGGGTAATTCCGATAGAATGACGGTTGGGGATGCGGGCGATCGCAATGATTAAATCTCTTAGTTGTCTACCTTGGGGAACTTGTCCGAAAATGTGTAAACCGTCGCGGATCTGTGCTTCTTTGAGTTCGCACAAATAACCATCTAAGGAGTTTAAAATTAAACTTTCAAAGTTTACAATATCCTTTTCATCAGTGATACCTAAATCTTTGTAGAGATTTTCTTTGATGACTAATTCTTGAATGCGATCGCGTAATGTGGGTAAACGAGAAGGATCTAATGTTTCTGCTTCGTAATATTCATCAATTAAATTTTCTACCTGTTGCAATGCTCCATATAATTCCGCCCGTGTCATGGGTGGTGTCAGATGGTCAATGATTACTGCTTGAGAACGACGTTTAGCTTGTGAACCTTCACCTGGATCATTAACAATAAAAGGATATAAATGAGGCATGGGACCAAAGGCTATTTCAGGATAACAAGTATTAGATAAAGCTACACTTTTACCTGGTAACCATTCTAAATTGCCATGTTTTCCGACATGAATGATCGCATCACTGCCAAAAATTTCTCTTACCCAATAATAAAAAGCCAAATAATCGTGAGTTGGTTCTAAATCTGGTGCATGATAATTTAAACTCGGATCATTTTCATAACCCCTTGATGGTTGAATACCTACAAAAACATTACCAAATTGAATACCGGGAATCGGAAATTGGTGATTGGTGATTGGGTTATTTACCTCCCCATCTCCCCAACGTTCAATAATTCTTTGTTGTACAGGTGCGGGTAAACTAGCAAAATACGCTTGATATTCTTCTACAGAAAGACTTTGATTTACTCGTTTCCAATCTTTTCCTTCTGGATCATTGGTAACACCAGCAGTTAAAATTTTAATTAACTCATCACCATCAGCGGGGATATTTTCCACATCATAACCAGCCGATTTTAAGGACTTGAGGATTTCTACACAACTAGCAGGAGTATCCAAACCTACGCCATTAGCCAGCCTACCATTGGTGTTGGGGTAATTTGCCAAAATTAGAGCTAGACGACGTTCTGAGGGCATTTTATGGCGTAATCGGACCCAATTTGCAGCCAGTTGGGCAACAAAATCAATGCGATCGCTCAAAGGTTCATAAACGACTACATCAGTTTCCAAGTCATCATTGCGAGTTTGCCAACTTTTAAAAGAAACCGCCCTAGTAATAATCCGCCCATCTACCTCTGGTAAAGCCACATTCATGGCCATATCACGGGGAGTTAAACCCTGTAACTGTGCTTCCCACTGTTCCACTGAACTAGCACAAAGAATCACCTGTAACACCGGCACATCTAACTTTTCCCACAGTTCAATTTGCGGTGTTTCCGTCTCCAAACGTGCTAGAGAAAAACTGGTAGTGTTTAATAACAGGCTAATAGGTTGAGAATCTTCAGGTTGAAAAAACTTGATTAACTCATCAGTTACACCTGGTTCACGTAAAGAAGAAACAAAAATCGGTACAGGTTGTAAATTTTTCTTGATTAATGCAGTACATAAAGCATCAATAACTTTTGTATTTCCGGCTAAATAATGGGCGCGGTAGAATAAAATACCTATTTTGGGTAACTGGGAAAAATCTTCCCCCTGCTCCCTGCTCCCTGCTCCCTGTCCTTTATACAATCCCACACGGGGAACAGGTTGTGGTTGTGGGGGGTTGAATGTGGTTAAGAGGGAAATATCAGAGATAAAAAGTAGAGCATTCAGGAAATTTTCTATACCACCTTCCCGGAAATACTGCCATACTTGGTTAACAAGTTCAGTAGAAATAGTTGATTTTGATATTAAATCTGGATCAAGAGCGTCGTCTCCAGGCATTACAATTAAAGTTATGCCATTACTTGCGGCAATTTCCTGCACCACTTCCAAACCATACGCCCAATAGGAACTTCCTCCTAATAGGCGCAAAACAATTACCTGGGCAAGTTCTAAAACTTGTTCGCCATAATTATCAATACTGATTTGTTGCTGTAGTTGCAGCAGGTTAGCAACTCTAATTTGAGGAAATTCGGCAGGTAATTTTGGTACTGTTGCTGCTAAAGTTTGAATGTCGGTGTCAGCAGCAGTAATCAAAACGAAAGGGGCTGGGGTTTGTTCCAGAAGAACTAAACCGTCTGACTGATTCCATCCGCCTGGTGTGGCACTTATACGATGCATAATTCTTTATTACTACCTTAAACTGTTGATTAGTACACAATCACAAAAAACCAGGAAAAATCCTGCAAGTCCTACGAACAGGCTAAGACGATGGGAAGATAGGGAGATGGGAAGCTGGGGAGGTAAATAACCCCATTACCCATTACCCATTCCCCATTACCCTACTTAGGTATTCCGCCCATCTCATTAGAATTTTGAAAATGCTTAGTTCTCCCGATTTGAGCTTTTCTCGAACCTTGCCTTTAAGTATATTTAATCGGCTTGGCGAGTTGTTGCACCAGATGGCTCAAGCAATAGGCAGTGCTGCTTTGGTACTTACAGAAGCTGTGCTGGCGCGGATTCTCATTCCTGTTGAGTGGCAACAACAACGATTTACCCTTGTAGTTTCTGAGCGATTTAGTGCGCTGTTGTTAGGCAACATAGAGGCAGGGGAAGAGGGAAGTAGGGTAGCACACAAGGAAGATGTTACCTTAAATTGCTTAAATGCTAGTTTGACATTTAATTCCCAAGCGATCGCTGCTTTTGTATCTAATTTAAGAAATTTATTTGAGTCTCATTCTTACACTTACAAAAACATCACACAATATCAACAAGTTCTTGCTCCTAATGATGCAACGCTGCAAAGTAAATTTACCCTATTGTTATTGGAATATCTCCTCCCACTTGTTAACAAGGACGCACAAACATCTACTATTTCCATTCTCACGGAAGGTTTTAGTTGTAAACCTGTAGAAGATGCTCTCACAAAACAAATTGCCCAAGAACGGCTGTTAAATAAGGTAACAACGCAAATCCGTAAAAGTCTAGATTTGCCTGTAATTATGGACACGGCAATTACTCAAGTCCGTGAGTTTTTGGAATTAGATAGATTAGTCATCTATAAATTTTTATCATCTCCAGCTAATACGCAAAACACATCTCTTAACTGTCAATATTTAGCACCTACTGTAGTCAACTCTAAACTTACAGAACAAGACCGTCAACAGTATGGGGGTTGTGTAGTATATGAATCTCTAGGACAAGATTCTATTACCTCTGTTTTGAATTTGCAAGAAGAAAACTGTCTGAATCGAAATTCTGGATCTTGGGAAAAATATCACCAAGGTTTTACTTTAGCAGTAGATGATGTAGAAAAAACCTATTCCCTAGAAGATTGTTTATTGAATTTTTTAAGGAAGAATAAAATTAGGGCAAAGTTGGCAGCCCCGATTATTTTTGAAGATAAACTTTGGGGTTTATTAATTGCTCATCAATGTCATACTCCTCGTAATTGGAGTGAAAGTGAAAAAAGCTTGTTGTCATCAGTTGCAGAACAGTTAGCTATAGCTATTCATCAATCTGAATTAATGGGTTCTTTGCGAGAAGCTACACGCACTTTGACTCAAGAAAAACAAACTTTAGAACAACGAGTAATTGAACGGACAATGGCACTGCGAGAAGCACTTTTAGCAGCAGAAGCAGCCAGTCGTCTCAGAAGTGAATTTCTCGCTACTATCAGCCATGAATTATTAACTCCTTTAACTTATGTTATTGGGATGTCTTCTACATTATTGCGCTGGCCTTTGGGTGAGTTAAGTCAACGACAACGGGATTATTTACAAACTATCCATGACAGCGGAGAACACCTATTAGAAATGATTAATGATATCCTCGATTTATCACAGATTGAGGCGGGGAAAACAGTATTAAATATTGCTGAATTTTCTTTAGTGAAGTCAGCAGAAAAGATATTAGACTCTTTATTAGAAAAAGCAACCAGTGAAAAAGTTACCCTGAAACTTGATTTACAAATTAATTCTACCAGTGATATTTTTCAAGCTGATTCTGGAAGAATAGAACAAATTCTTTGGAATTTATTAACTAATGCTATTAAGTTCACCCCAGAAGGTGGTAATGTCACGTTACGTCTATGGGTAGAAGAAAATACCGCTGTATTTCAAGTAGAAGATACTGGAATTGGTATACCAGAAGAAAAATTACCATTACTGTTTGAGAAATTTCAACAACTTGATACTCCCTATCGTCGTCGCTATGAAGGTACAGGAGTTGGTTTAGCTTTAACTAAACAACTGGTAGAACTTCATCGGGGTCGAATTGAAGTAGAATCAACTGTAGGTATGGGTTCAATTTTTACTGTTTGGATACCAAAACAATTAAAATAATTGATAATTGATAATTGATAATTGATAATTTGTAATTCAAAAAACTCCAATTACCAATTACCAATTACCAATTACCAATTACCTCAACATCAAACATGATTAATTTAGAAAAAGGATTAATAGTTTCCTGTCAAGCACCTGTAGACTCACCATTACATGATCCTTATATTATTGCCGCAATGGCACAAGCCGCAGTGAATAATGGTGCTGTAGCCGTGAGAATTGACACACCCAATCATATTAAAGCTGTGCGGGAAAAAGTCAATGTACCAATTATTGGACTTTGGAAACAAGTAATAGCAGGTTCTGATGTATATATTACCCCCCAGTTTCATCATGCTGTAGCAGTGGCTGAAGCTGGTGCTGATATTATTGCTATAGATGCCACTACTAGATATCGTCCAGGTGATGAAAAATTAATTGATATTATTACCCGCATTCATCAAGAATTAGGTAAACCAGTCATGGCAGATGTGGATACATTTACTTCTGCAAAATTAGCTGTTGACGCAGGTGCTGATATTGTTGGTACTACTCTTTTTGGGTACACTGCGGAAACTAAAAATTTTGCCCCTCCTGGTTGGGAACTTCTCACACAGATAGTAGAAAAATTAGATACCTTTGTTATTTGTGAAGGTGGTATTTCTTCCCCCAAAGAAGCAAAAAAAGCATTGAATTTAGTAGGTGCTGATGCAGTTGTAGTTGGTACTGCAATTACTGGTATTGATTTGCAAGTGAAAGCTTATGTAGAAGAAGTCAGTAGGGGCGAAGTAGGGGCGAAGCATTCGGAAAATAGCCTGTGATAAAAATTGATAATTTATCGTCCGAATGCTTCGCCCTTAGAGGTTGTTTGAAAAGTATTAGATGAAACCGATAATCTCTAGAAACCTAACCCCCCTTCCCCCCTTCCCTACAAGGGAATGGGGGTTTCAAAGCCTCTCCCCGCGTCGGGGAGAGGTTTGGAGAGGGGTTTATTTATACATTAAAAACTTTTCAAACATCCTCTTACAGGAAAATAAGCTGTTACACAGCTAAATTGTATAATCCTAATATTCTGAACTCTTGTTTAACAGGCAAGATGCCTGTTCCACTTATACAAATTAAATGCACAACAGCTTAACCTTAGACAAAAATTGATCATTGATTGCCCAATGCTGATGCTTCCAGCATACTTCGCAAACGTCCGTACAGACGTGATTGATATTAGTTGGGAGCTTTGCGATCGCTACTCCAAGCCCACCAAGCACAACCACAATGACACAGGTAAAATTCTTGCCATTTGCGACGATTTTCTGGTGTTGTCACAGGCGATCGCCGATTTAACCAAACTTGTACCGCTTCTCTACTGCTAGAGTGACATTTGGGACAGCAAAATTCATAAGCGTGAACTGCTTGATTTGTCCATTCTGGTGGTGTGGGAGCAAAAGCGTCCATATAAATATTTTCAGTAAAGTTTTAGTAGTAAATTAATATACATAATAATATTATCTCTAATAATGAAAATGATAGAGCCAAATATTGAAATTCGCCGTTTGTTAGATGTCATGCCCGCTTCTGGGCGGATGATGACTAAAATTGTCAGTAAACCAGAACAAAGTCAAGTCATAGATGCCGCTTTTCCCTTACCCTGGAGTCAGGATAGACCAATATATATTAATTTTGATTTGTGGCGACGCTTGACAAAACCACAGCGAGATTTACTACTGTTACATCAGGTAAGTTGGTTAACAGGGGTGAAGTGGATACAACCAGACATTTATCAAGGAGTGTTTTTAGCAGGGTTATTGGGTGGAGTAGTGGAAGCTGCTCAGTCTGATGTGATAGGTGTAATTATAGCTGGGGGATTAAGTGCTTTAGCTGGGGTGCGAATCTGGCGCATCAATCAATCCCAAGCATCACAATTAAAAGCCGATACAACAGCCGTTTTTATCGCCCAAAGACGGGGTTATTCAGAAGCAGAAGCAGCCCAACATTTGTTAACTGCCATTGAAACAGTAGCAAAAATTGAAGGGCGTTCTGGTTTAGATTTTAATGAATTAATTAGGTGTCAAAATTTAAGAGCGATCGCTGGTTTATCACCTGTAGGTATTCCAGATAACTATAGTAGGTGACAGGGAACAGGTGACAGGGAACAGGTGACAGGGAACAGTGTGAAAATTCTTTGGGAATTGAGGTTTTATTAATGGTTTACGCCAATTTGAGCTAACAAAATTTGAGCTAACAATAGGAGGAAAACAACATTGACATTAGCATTAGGCATGATAGAAGTATATGGTGTTCCCGCAGCAGTGGAAGCAGCAGACGCAATGTGTAAAGCAGCTAGAATCACATTTGTAGGTTATGAAAATACCGATTTAGGCAGAATTACAATTTTAATTCGTGGTGATGTGGCTGAAGTGAAAATGGCAGTCACAGAAGGATTAGAATCAGTTTTAAAAGTGAATGGTGGTGAGATACTTTCCCATCATATTATTCCCCGTCCCCATGAAAATTTAGAATGTGTTTTACCAATTTATCAAAGTTCTAGGATTAACCAATTTAACACAGATATTCGTTTTCCTCCCCCATTAAGTAATTAATTAGGTTGACTATAGAAATTCTATAAGATGGTAATAAGCCAAATGTGTCATTTGATTTTTATCTAACAATGGAAAATTATCCCAGGCTTAATTTGATTGAACCGCAAAGGACGCAAAGTACACAAAGGTAAGAGGTTTTTAGAGACTTATGTCAGATTTTAATAATTACATCCAAGATTTACAAGACAAGATTAAACATGGTGGTGAACGTAGTCATTACTCTAGTTTAGAACGTCTGATAGAGGGTTTGATTATTGGTGTTAATGTTATAGTGGAAGAAAAAGGTAATCAAGCTGGTATTCCTGACCTGACTATTAGAAAAAATGATCGGGTTGTGGGATATATTGAGGCTAAGGATGTTAATGTTGATATTAGTAAGTTAGATAAATCTGAACAAATTAAACGCTATTTAGAATCTAATATTGGTTATAATTTCATATTAACAAATTATCTAGATTTTCGTTGGTATGTAGATGGTGAATGTGAAAAAATAGCTAAATTAGCTAATATCCAAGACAATGAAATTTCTTTGGTTGATGATTTACAACCGATAACAGAATTATTACAGTCATTTATTAATCAAAAAGCCAAAGACATTAATAACTATTATGATTTGGCTAAAGCAATGGCAACTTATACTAAAACTATCAGAAATGCTATTGCATCATCTTTGATTATTGAAACAACTACGGACGAATTAAAAGAATTAAAAGAAACATTTAAAAAATTACTACTTTTAGATATAGATAACGCTAGTTTTGCGGATATGTACGCCCAAACTATCGCTTATGGTTTATTTACTGCAAAAATAAATCATGCAAATAATCATGCACAAAACCCAGGAGATTTTGTTTTTAACCGCACCAATGCTAGTATTTATATTACTGAAAGAATACCTTTTTTAAAAGGGTTTTTCGATATAGTAATTAATGCTAATGGTGCTAATAGTGTTAGTAAAATTCACAAATCAATTGAAAATTTAATAGAATTATTTAACACAATAGATATGACCAATATTTTAGAAAATTTTGGTCGAGAAACGCGAACGGAAGATCCAGTTTTGCATTTTTATGAAACATTTTTAGCAGCTTATCAAGCATCTTTAAGAAAAAGTCGCGGTGTTTATTATACTCCTGAACCTGTAGTTAATTTTATTGTGCGTGCAGTTAATGATATTTTAACTGATAGAAATATTTTTGATTTAGAATACGGGTTAGGTAATAGACGAGTAACAATTCTTGATCCTGCAACGGGAACAGGGACATTTTTATATGCAGTTATTAAACAAATGCGTGATAATGTTGCTAAATATGGTGTTGATAGATGGAATCTGTGGTTAAAAGATGCAGAAGTTTTAAATCGTTTATTTGGATTTGAATTATTAATGACTGCTTATACAATAGCACATTTAAAATTAGGTTTATTATTAGCAGATTTTAAATATGAGTTTGCACCAGATGAAAGGTTAAAAATCTATTTAACTAATGCTTTGGAAGAAGGGATAAAACAAGGTGATTTAATTCCTGGTATTACCCAAATTATCGCGGAAGAATCTAGTCAAGCTGCAAATGTGAAAACAGAAATTCCGATTATGGTAGTATTGGGTAATCCTCCCTATTCTGTCAGTTCACAAAATGCGAGTAAACGCAAGAGAATCTTAAATCAAGATGAGAAATATTTAGCAGATGTGGAATATACGGGTTTAGTGTGGAATAAAGTTTTGAAAAATGGTAAAGCTGGAAAAACAGTTACAGAATTAACCCATATTGGGGAACTTTTAGAATTATATAAAGGTAGGGTGAGATTAGAAGGTGAGAAAAATATTCAACCTTTAGATGATGATTATATTAAATTTATTCGGTTTGCACAATATCAAATTCAAAAAACTCCTCAAGGTTATGGAATTATCGGTTTTATTACTAATCATTCCTATATTAATGGTTTGATTCATCGAGGAATGAGAGAGGAGTTATTGAAATATTTTGATACTTTATATATAATGGATTTACATGGTAATTCTTTATTAAAAGAAACCTCACCAGATGGGGGTGTTGATGAAAATGTTTTTGATATTCAGCAAGGGGTAGCGATTTTAATTGCTGTCAGGGAAAAAAGCGCACCTGATTATTTTTCCAATGCTTATAAGTCTAGAGATGGGGTGAAGGAGTTAGCGCAGGTTTTTTATTATGATTTGTGGGGATGTCGGGAGGAAAAATATAATTTTTTAGAGTCTACAAGTTTAGATAATGTTAATTGGATCGAGGTGAAACCTACTGCACCTAATTACTTTTTTGCACCGAAAAATTTTGATTTAGCTACAGAATATAATGAAGGATGGAATGTTACAGATATTTTTCCTGTAAATTCAACAGGTGTTAAGACTCATAGAGATCATTTTGTTATAGATTTTGATTTACAACAATTACGTAAAAGAATAGAAGATTTTAGAAATTTAGATATAACAGATGATATATTAGTTAATATTTATGATCTGCGAGATACTCGTGATTGGAAAATTAGTATCAAAAGAAAATTATTATCTAGTAATCTAGATTGGATGAATTATTTTACTACTTGTTTCTATCGTCCCTTTGATACAAGGTTTTACTATCATCATCAGGATGTCGTAGAGTTAACTAGAAATGAAATCATGCAAAATGTAAATAAATTAAATAATATTGGTTTGATTTTATGTCGTCAACAGTCTCAATCTGGAGAATGGAGTTTAGTGAGTGTTTCTGATCAAATTATAGAATGTTGCGCTATTTCTAATAAAACTAGAGAAACTAATTATTTATTTCTCCTGTATACATACCCAAATACAGATAATGATCAAACAAATCTTTTTGTAGAAAAAACTCCTAATTTATCTACTCAATTTTTAGAAGCAATTAAAAATAAACTCGGTAACACACCCACACCAGAACAAATATTTTACTATGCTTACGCTATTTTTCATAGTCCTACTTATCGCAGTAGATACGCTGAATTTCTCAAAATAGATTTTCCCCGTCTTCCTTTAACCAGTAATCAAAGTTTATTTACTGCTTTAGTAACTAAAGGAGAAGCATTAGTGAATTTACATTTAATGAAATCTGAGAGACTTGAAAACTTAATTACAACATATCAGGAAATAGGAGATCATCAAATTACTGAAGTCACCTATAATTCAGAATTACAGAGAGTTTATATTAATAAACAGAATTATTTTACAGATATTCCTCAACATATCTGGGAATTTAAAATTGGTGGATATCAAGTTTTAGATAAATGGTTAAAGGACAGAAAAAATGCTAAACGCAAATTATCAAATGAGGAAATTATCCATTATCAAAAAATCGTGGTTGTGTTAACTGAAACTTTACGTATTATGGGAGAAATTGATCAAATTATTCCTGGGTTTCCGATTGAGTAAATGAGGTTTTTGTCAGAATCAGGATATCCAGGATTTGAGGATTTACAGGATTTTTATTGGGATTTTTTGATGATGATTGAGAGATTTTTTTGTCAGAATCAGGATATCCAGGATTTAAGGATTTACAGGATTTTTATT
>NZ_JACJPT010000036.1:0-44242 GCF_014696195.1 Sphaerospermopsis sp. FACHB-1094
TGTCGTACTGGTAGTTGTTTTGAGCGCGTAGGGGGATAATTGACTATCCCTTTTGAGCAAGTCTTAAAGAATCTGCGTGTCTTTAGACCGCAGAGTGTCAACACCATACAAAACGCGATGAGCGCAAGCAAAACCTTTATGGGGAGAAAGGTATTTTTGATATCCGCTAATTGCAGAAACACTAATGTTTCTACTCACAGCATCCCATAGAGAAATTTGCATATAAAAATCCCGTTTTTATGTGGGGATATAGTGAAGAAGCAGGTTAGCAGGGAGCAGGGGAAATTATTTGTATTTTTCCCAGTTCCCAGTCCCCAGTTCCCAGTCCCCAGTCCCCAGCCTAAACCAGAAAACCAACAACTTAGTTAATATTAGAATTTTTTGTAGTTATCATTTACAAAAATCTACTCATAACCCCTGATTGAGTATTTTTACTTGCGTTTTTATGACGAAATGTTAAGGAATATTGCAATTCTGTCAAAACATTAAGCTTGAGCGTCATATCAGCCGAAACTCCATGATAGGATGCTTTCGGTAAATGTGAAGATTGGGAGTAAACCTTTGACATTACGGGTTGCTGTTGTGGGTTCGGGCCCAGCCGGTTCATGCGCTGCTGAGACATTAGCAAAAGCTGGCATTGAAACATATTTATTTGAGCGCAAGCTAGATAACGCTAAACCTTGCGGGGGTGCTATTCCCCTGTGTATGGTGAGTGAATTTGATCTACCTCCAGAAATCATTGACCGTCAAGTGCGGAAAATGAAAATGATTTCTCCCTCTAATCGTGAGGTAGATATCAATCTGGTAAATGAAGAAGAATATATAGGAATGTGCCGTCGTGAGGTTCTGGATGGTTTTCTCCGTAACCGTGCGGCTAAATTAGGCGCAAACTTAATTAACGGTACAGTTCAAAAACTGGATATACCCACCAATAACAATGATCCCTATACAATTCATTATTTTGATCATGCCGTAGGTGGTGATAGGGGAGAACCTAAAACCCTAAAGGTAGATTTGATTATTGGTGCTGATGGTGCTAACTCCCGCATTGCTAAGGAAATGGATGCAGGGGATTACAATTATGCGATCGCCTTCCAAGAAAGAATTCGCATTCCTGAAGACAAAATGGCCTACTACCATGACTTAGCGGAAATGTATGTAGGTGATGATGTTTCTACTGACTTCTACGCTTGGGTATTTCCCAAATACGATCACGTAGCAGTTGGTACTGGCACAATGCACGTTAACCAACGAGACATCAAGAAATTACAAGCTGGTATTCGCGCCCGTGCTGCGGAAAAATTAGCTGGTGGTAAAATCATCAAGGTAGAAGCTCACCCCATTCCTGAACATCCCCGTCCTCGTCGTGTAGTTGGCCGGATCGCTTTGGTTGGTGATGCTGCGGGTTATGTTACCAAGTCTTCTGGTGAAGGTATTTATTTTGCAGCGAAGTCTGGGCGGATGTGTGCAGAAACCATTGTTGAGGTTTCTAACAATGGTGCGCGTATTCCTTCTGAGAAAGAGTTGAAACTTTACATCAAACGTTGGGATAAGAAATACGGACTCACTTACAAAGTGTTGGATATTCTGCAAACCGTGTTCTACCGTTCCGATGCTACCCGCGAAGCGTTTGTAGAAATGTGTGATGACATGGATGTACAACGGCTAACTTTTGATAGCTATTTGTATAAAACTGTTGTTCCAGCTAACCCCATTACACAATTGAAAATTACAGCGAAAACCATAGGTAGTTTGTTACGTGGTAACGCACTTGCTCCTTAATGGGTGACTGGGGACTTGGGACTGGGGACTGGGGACTGGGAATGTTAATTTTTTATTTTTTCTCATTCCTGGATATCCTGATTGCTGTAGGGGTTTAGCAAAAGCTGATTTTTCTCAACTTGAGGTTAAAACCATCACCGGACTGGGAATAAATTCCCAGTCTCATAGTAAAAAGCATTTGGGTGATAATTTGACGGAAAAATAAGACATCTAGATAACCCAAGTTGCTAGTTATGGGGAAGAGCGATAGCTACGCTGCACTTCGTGAACGCTAGGGTGAAGTTTGGGAAATAATTAGGGAATAGGGAATAGGGAATAAATCAAGTCAAAAGTCAAAATTAATAAGTTTTGCCTCCTGCCTCCTGCTTCCTATCACCAATCACCAGCATTAATAGTTGCTTGAGGTAAGATCAGCATGGCATCACCAAAGGAATAAAAACGATATCGAGATGCGATCGCTTGTTCATAAATTTTTAACAATCTTTCTCTACCAATCAACGCACTTACCAGCATCAATAAACTAGAACGGGGTAAGTGAAAATTCGTAATCAAACCTTGTACCACTCGCCATTGATAACCAGGATAGATAAATAAATTTACCTTGCCCACATAAGGTTGTAAATCCCCTGATTGTGCCGCACCTTCTAACGCCCGGACTACTGTAGTACCAACGGCAATAATTCGCCCTCCAGCAGCCTTAGTAGCCTTAATTTGTTCTACTGTAGCATTACTAACTTCAATCCATTCTTCGTGCATTTGGTGAGTTGTTACATCTTCTACTTCCACTGGACGAAAAGTACCCACACCGACGTGCAAAGTTAAAAAAGCTTGATTAATGCCAATATCGCGTAATTTTTGTAAAAGTTCTGGTGTAAAGTGTAACCCGGCTGTGGGTGCAGCGATCGCCCCCTGTTCCTGGGCATAGACAGTTTGATATTGTTCATCAGCAGCAGAGGAAGCATTAATATAAGGAGGTAAAGGTATTTCCCCGAACTTCTCCAATACTTGCACCAAAGGCACATTTTCCGGTAAATCAAACTGCAATAACCGCCCCCCAGTGGCTTCATCTCTTTCTACAACTGTGGCTGTTAGTTCATTACCCGCAGCTAATTTTTGCCCATCAAAAATAATCTGAGTTCCTGGTTTAAAGTATTTTCCCGGCTTCACCAAAGCCAACCAACGGTTATGCTGTCGTTCTTCCAACAGCAAAACCTCTACCTCCGCACCCGTAGATTTGCGGCCATATAACCTGGCTGGAATAACTTTCGTATTATTCATCACTAACAAATCCCCAGATTTGAGTATTTCCACTAAATCTCGGAAAATGTAATCAAGTGCTGGTTTTTCTACTCCCGTACTCAGGGAATCTATCACCAACAAACGAGAACTATCTCTAGGAACAGCCGGGTTTTGGGCAATTAATTCCGTCGGTAGTTCATAATCATAGCCAGATAAAGAACGGTCTAAATCCACACCTTGATTTTCTAAGTTAGACATTTTTCTAAAAGGTAAACAGGGAATAGGTAATGGGTAATGGGCATTGGGCATTGGGCATTGGGTTATTCATCCTCCCAGTCACCAGTCACCAGTCCCCAATCACCAATCACCAATCATCAAAATTGGGTAAATCTCCCCATATAAAAACGGGGACTTTTACCCTAGCAGGAACTATCCTTGAACCAGGAAGATATAGATGTAGGATTAGATTTGATCCCAAACACCATCATGGAATATTTATATTACCTGGCAAATGCTAGTCTAACGCTCAGGGTAGTTCAACACCTGCACAACAGACCCCAAACTCCTGTTTCTTTTATCACCGTAATTCATCAAATTGATGGTTGGGTAGTGAGGATTAAACTTAGAGAACCGATCTCAGCCCAAGAAGACGGTGATTTTCGGGCTTTCTTCAATGAATTAGGAATTAGTTATGAGCCACCTATGAGGATACAAATGGCACTTTGGAGCTTGGAGGCGGGACAGTATCCCGTGGACGTAATGCGTCGCTACCAAGTAGCTATTGTATCTCATGGTAGTCCAGAAAAAGAAGAAATCGAAGCATTCAGACAACAGTTTGTCCAAGGTTTGGGCTATTGTCCAGAAACTTTGGCTTGAAAATAGGTGACAGGTGACAGGTGACAGGTGACAGGTGACAGGTGACAGGTGACAGAAGGAAGTTTACCAATTACCAATTACCAATTACCAATTACTAATTATCAATTTATGGTTGATAGATCAAAAGCTGCTGGAATGTATTCGAGCAGCTTAAAGTCATATCCTGGTATTGATAAATTAGCTAGGGTTTCTGGGGTAAATCTTGCCCCCTGAAGATTTTGGGACAAGGGTTGACAAAAGACAATAGCGACATCAAAACGACAAGAATAATCAGCTTTTTCAGGATACTGATCTAAAAATATTCCTGCTGTGTGACAGAGTTTTGCTTGTTTTTTTGGGGTGATAGCGTTTCTACCTCCAGCATCCCAACTACCAGCACTGCGGGTTTTTACCTCTACAAATGCCAGTATTGAGTTTTGATGATTGGTAGTTTGCTTGTTTGCTGTTTCTTTTGTATCATGGTACTGGGCAATAATATCAATTTCTCCCCAGCGACAAGAAAAGCGACGGTGCAGAATTTCCCAACCTGTAGATTTTAACCACTGTGCTACTAGGTCTTCTCCTATGTTACCAATATCAGCATAATTAGATGGAGGAGGTTTAGACATGAATTAATAAACCCAATACAAAAAATACCATGAATATTAAGTATCGTTTTTTGTCACTTATCCTCAGTTTACTGCTTTGGGCGCTCATTCCCATAACGGCATTAATAGGTTTAGCATCACCAGCTTTAGCACTAGAATACAACAAAGAAATTTTGATAGAAGCAGATTTTTCTGGACGTGATTTAACAGACTCTAGCTTTACTAAGGCTAACCTTCGTCAGAGTAATTTTAGTGGTGCTAACTTGCGTGGTGTGAGCTTTTTTGCTGCAAATCTAGAATCAGCAAATTTAACGGGGGCTGATTTAACTAATGCTACCTTGGATTCTGCACGTTTGATTAAAGCCAATTTAACTAATGCTGTTTTGGAAGGTGCATTTGCGGCTAGTGCCAAATTTGATGGTGCTATAATTGACGGAGCAGATTTTACTGATGTGTTGCTGCGTTCAGATGAGCAAAAAAAATTATGCAAGTTGGCTAAAGGTACTAATCCTGTCACGGGTAGGGATACAAGAGATACTTTATTCTGTCCGTAGTTACTACTATTCGGCTATCAGCAGTCAGGAGTTAATGGTCAGCTTGATCAAACATTGTGACTCCTGTGTAGGGGTTTAGCAATGCTCATTGGTGTCAACTCAGACCACAAATAGCTTTTTTGTTTAGCTTCCAAACCCGCCCGGAACTTAAGTTCCGGTATAAGCTAGAACGTCGATTCAGTAATGCTAGGTAATCTGTTTTTACCTTGTAGGGGCGAAGCATTCGGGTGATAACCTATCGCTGAAAGCAGTTCATATTCTGTCCGAATGCTATACGCCCTTACGATTAATAAATCGGTGTTCTAGAGAATGTTTCTAACTGAGATGGGTGAAGTGATGGAAGCTAATAAACTAATTCCGAAAATTGCAATTATTACCCCTATAATAGCTCTCAAACTGACTTTTTCACCCATAAAGATAGCAATGGGAATTACAAGTATAGGGCTGGTTTGCATGAGGGTTGAGGCAATACCCACGTTAGTTAATTTAATGGCTGTTTGTTGTAACCAAATTCCTAAATAAGTGCCTAAAAAAGCAGCTAAAAAACTGGCTAATATAACTCGTTTTGACTGCCAATAAGGATATACAAAGACGTTATTTCTCTGATTGGGCAAAAATGCCCAAATTAAAATTATTAATACTCCGGCAATTAATCTGAATAATGCTGCCCACAAAGGGGAAATATTCGTACCTGTAAATGCTGCACGGGAAAAAACAGCACCGATGGCGTTAGCTACTGCTGCTAACAAACCTAACCCTATTCCTGGCCATAGTTGTGTGGTTGCACCTTCACCATTATTACTGACTCTTTCGGTAACAACCCAAGCAACACCCAAAATAGTGAGTAAAATACCACACCAAGCATTGATGTTCAGACTTTCTTGGAGAAAAATTGTAGCAGCGATCGCACTCATGGGAGGGGCTAAAGTTCCCAACAGCAAAACCCGACGTGCGCCTAGTCTGTTAATAGCTGCTAAAAAAGCTGTATCTCCTAAACCAATACCTGCTGCACCACTGAGGAGTAGAAATAATAAGTTTAAGGGTGCAAGGGTGGGTAAAAAATCACCGCTGATGACGATTGTAATTAGCAACAGGGCGATCGCTATTATGCCTTTGATTAAATTTAGCTGTAAGGGCGGAATGCGTTGCCCTAATACTCCATATACCACGGAAGCGATCGCCCATAAACAGGCAGCAGACAAGGCTGCTAATTCACCTCTACCATTAGTTAAGCCAATAACTAAGAAACTATTAAAAATGATCTTAACTCCCCAAATAAGCCTGGAAACTATTTTTATAATATATCAAATATATATTAAATAATGGCACTCAAAATTAGCACTCTCAGTTCACAAGTGCTAATTTTTAAAAAAATTTTAAAAAATTTTAAAATCAGTAGATTGAACTTGTAATTTCTGTTTTTTGGCGTTATATTTGAATATATAGCAATCATATTTGATGCTGAAATCACTCATAAAAAATTAAATAGGTTACAGATTCCAGTCAATAGACTAACAACTCAACAGATTTGGAGGATGGGCATGAACTATACTTTTGACATTGTAGGAGTATCTCCAATTTTATACTTTTTCAATCACCAACAACAAAGTTTAGAAAAACCTCTACACCAAAAAGTTGAATATTTGGGAACTCAAACTTGTACATTAGATGCGTTTCTAGAATCTGTAGAATCAGTTCCAACTGCTGGTAGTTGGAATTTAGATCAAGTGGTAGATACAGTGATTGAATTTTGGTTGAATAATGCAGAGACTATTCAATATTGGAAAACTAGATTACAAGATGCTGGTAAAGATAATTTGCTGGTGGCTAGAGTTGGGGAAATTACAGCTTTACAAGCAGAATTTGAATCTCTGTTAGGTAAAAATTGGTGAGTCATTCGATTTTGGATTTTAGATTTTGGATTTTGGATTGAATCTACTCCTGACTCCTGACTCCTGACTCCTGACTCCTAACTCCTAACTCCTTACCACATTTATTCGTTTTCTAATGCTTGCAAAATTTTCCGATATAAATCTTCTACTTTCTGTATTTGTTGCTCTCCCAGTAAGGCATAATGAGCTAAACCAGGGGCGCTATTAATTTCCAACAGAGTATAATCTACAGTATAATCTACTATGGGTTGAGTAATATCAGCGGTGAGAATATCTACACCTGCTAATCTCAAACCCATATCTTTAGTGATATTAATCGCCAATTTTTGAAAATCAGGATGAATATTTTCCGTGAAGTCTATTGCATCACCACCTGTAGATAGATTTGCGTTGTCTAAAAGATAAATTAAAGTATCTTCAGCAAGTACACTATCAAAGCTCAGATTTTGTTTGTTTAATTTCTTGATAATGCGGAAATCTTCGACATCAATTAATATTTTTTCCCCTGTTTTGATTAACTGTTCACGTTTATTTTGTAGTAATTCTAAAATAGTAGATTTACCATCACCAGTGACAGATAAAGGTATTCTTTGATAAGCCGCTATAACTTCATTATCTAAAACTAAAATCCTAAAGTCATTACCTTGATAAAATCTTTCTACAATTAAGACAGACTGAGTAGCAAGTATTTTTTCTGCTACTTGATAATATTCCTGTTTATTATATACTTTAGTAACTAAAATTCCTAAACTGAGATTTAAAGGTTTAACAATTACAGGGAATCCTAATTCTTGGGCATAGTTCCAACCATCATGGATATTTCTGGGGTTGGCGACTTTTGCACACATTTTATCATTAAAAAATGTTTTTCCTTCCGTAACTTGATAACCAAGTTTACCCAAAAAATAATTAGAAAAGGCTTTATCTTGTGCTAAATTTGCCGAACCAAAACCATTAATATTGAATCTCGTGTTATCAAAAACGGTTATTTTCCCATTTTTAAACGTAATATGTCCAATTAGTTCATATTCAGGTTCTATTAAAATAGAAGCGCCCATTTCTGTAGCAACTTTTTTTAAAATTGATGCAGTGAATTTCATACAACATTCCTGTTTAATGTATCAGATGATTTCCCAGATTAGTAGGGGGCAATACGCAATATATATTCTCACAAATTGTAGATTCATGCTACAATGATTTACAAATTGATATGTAATTTTGTCTAAGTAAGAGGTAAATTTTTAACGAAAAATGTTGTTTTATTTACCAAGCATTCAGCACTGTTAATATTAACTTTATTTGTGTATCGTGAAAATTCTGGAAATAATATTTTCTAGGTTTTATTGCCTAGTAAAAACAAATTGTTGCACTAAGTATTGACAATCCAAGAATTATGTAATAACAAAGTGGCATCATCAATTAAAGGCGCTAGTGTTATTCCCCCTAAGAGACACACTAACGCCAATCAATCAAATTCATACGGATAATATAATCATGCCACAAAACACAGATGACAAAGATACCAAATCAAAAAATCCAGCAATTTCTTATAGAAATCGGCTGAATAGTTGGGCTATAGCTCGTGTGGTTGCGAATCAAGAGCGTATAATTATTGCCAGATTCCGTAGTCGTTCAGATGCAGATGGTTATATTCAGCACTTGCGTCAACTCATACCTGATGGTTCTTTCGAGATTTTCTTTGATTCTCAACGGGAAGCAGCAGCGATTTAAGCTTTGAGTTATCAATTGATAATTGTTTGATTCAACGTTTAAAAACTTCGCTTTACAGGGTAAAAAGCCAAAAATTTCGCTTTTTCAAGCCTCTCCTTTCAACGGAGAGGTAATTGTCAATTTTTCATTGTTAATTGTCCATTATTGAAGTGATCCTCAGATTCCCGACTTCGCAAAGAAATCGGGGATCTATATCCGAGTTGAGGAACTGGCTAAACAGTAAGCTACGGTTTCTAATATTTTGAGTGCTTGTAAGGAACTACGAATCAAGCGGGTAGCAGCTAGGGGTTTACGGATGAATGTTAAGGCCAGGGGTAGAGGTTGAAGTGAACCATCGGCACTAATGGCTGTTGTCAGGTCAGGTATATCATAGAGAGTATCATCACTAACGACTCGTAATATTGCGGTTGATATCCCCAGTGGCTGGAAAAATTCTAAGAATGTGAATCCTTCCATATCAACAACATCAGCGCCAGATTGTAGATGTAAATTTTGTTTTTCTGCTGCTAGGGATATGACGCGATCGCTCGTTAATCCCTGAACAAAAGCTACTTTATCCCCAAGTTGGTTATATATCTCTGTGATCAAGGTGCGATCGCACTTTTGCAGATTTCTTTGATACATACAATCTCGATAGAGAACTATATCACCAACCTTGTAATGCTCATTTAAACTGCCACATAAACCCATTAGCAGCACGCGTTGATTGAGTTGATTTAAATGTTGACAATTTTTTTCCAAAAACTGGTACAGTGATTTCATTCCCAGGGGTATTGCTATCACCTGCGGTTGCAAACCTTTAACACGACTTAAACCACGACAAACGGCTTGGTTTTCTGCTCCTTGGGGTACTAAAATTGTGTTAATCATTCCTGTTATTTTTAATAAGCTGTTACACAGCTAAATTGTATAATCCTAATATTCTGAACTCTTGTTTAACAGGCAAGATGCCTGTTCCACTTATACAAATTAAATGCACAACAGCTTACCCTTTGGTAATACCAATTCTGTATGAAGATGCGCTAAATTATATAACGAACCGCAAAGGACGCAAAGAACACAAAGAAAGAGGTCAGAAAATTTAGCGCAGCCTCATAAAGAAACTGTATAAACTGCTTTGTGTCTAAGTGCCTTCATAGTTAATTTAATATGTTTTTTAATCTTTTTCAAAATCCTCAATCAGTAAATTCTAATTTTCAAGTAATACCTAATTGGTATGTAGCTTATGGAAAATTAGATAATAATGTAGATGCTTTAAAAGCAGATTTTACCTGGCAAGATCAACAATTTGCTGTTATTTCTGCTTCCGAAAATTTTGCCATTAGTCTTAACGAAAGATTTGTATTAGTTGGTGATATATGGTTAAGTAATCGTTTAGAACTCCTCCAAAGAATAAATATTGATTCTACCCAAAAAATCAGTAATCAACAAATAATTGTACAACTTTGGGAAAAGTATAATTTTCAATGTTTAACCCTATTATTAGGGATGTTTAACTTAGTAGTTTGGGATCGAGAAAAGCAAGAATTATATTTAGTCAGAGATGCCATAGGTAGTCGAA
Source organism: Sphaerospermopsis sp. FACHB-1094 (assembly GCF_014696195.1). NCBI lineage: Bacteria > Bacillati > Cyanobacteriota > Cyanophyceae > Nostocales > Aphanizomenonaceae > Sphaerospermopsis > Sphaerospermopsis sp. FACHB-1094. The sequence continues at coordinate 10,223 of NZ_JACJPT010000036.1, forward strand.
CTTTATATTATACAACTAAAGGTTCAACTTGCTGGATTGCTCCCAAATTAACCACCCTTGCACCTCATAGAAACAATGACTTAGATTTAATAGCATTAAGAGATTATCTTTATTGTGCATTTGTTCCAGGAGAAAGAACACTTTGGAAAAATGTTAAAGAAATGCGTCCTGGCACACTTATAGAAATGCCTTCAAATCAAGTTTATCATTATTGGCAACTCCAAGAAAAAGTAATAGATGTTAATCAACCTTTAGAATGGTATAGCGAGAAATTAAATGCTTTATTAAAACAAGTTATCAAAGAATATTTACCAGAAAATCAACCTTTAGGAGTATTTCTTTCTGGTGGTTTAGACTCTAGCAGTATTACCGCATTAGCAGCAAAATTACATAACGCACCAGTGCATACTTATTCCATTCATTTTGGTACAGAAACACCCAATGAATTAGAATTTTCTAGCTTAGTTGCACAACATTGTCAAACACAACATCACATTTTAGAAATTACCTTTCGGGAAATGTGGGAACGTTTACCAGAAACAATGTTATATTTAGATGATCCTATCGGTGATCCTTTAACAGTACCAAATTTATTAATAGGTAAACTAGCGAGAAAAAATGTAGAGATTACATTAAATGGAGAAGGAGGAGATCCTTGTTTTGGAGGTCCAAAAAATCAACCAATGTTGATTAATAGTTTATATAGTACAATTAATAATCAAGATGCTTTAACAGCTTATTTAATATCTTTCCAAAAATGTGCTTTAGACTTACCACAACTATTAAAACCGGAAATTTGGCAAAGTGTAAAAAACGAATCTTCTGTATTTTACCATGATTTAAATGCCGATATTAATTATTTAAATAGATTAATGAAATTGAATATTAAATTTAAAGGAGCAGATCATATTCTCACCAAGGTAAATAACTTAACTCAAGCAGCAAATTTACAAGGTTTATCACCCTTATTTGATCAACGAGTAGTTGACTTGAGTATGCAAATTCCCCCAGAATATAAACTTTCAGGAGTGGAAGAAAAAGCAGTTTTGAAAAAAGCAGTCAGTGATATTTTACCAGATACAATTATTCAGCGTCCTAAAAGTGGAATGATGGTTCCTGTACAATTAGGATTTAGGAAATATTGGCAAAAACAAGCGCGGAAATTGTTGTTAAATAGAAATAGTGAGATTTCCGCTTATATTAATCAGGATATTTTGCGAAACTGGTTAGATTTTAAAGGTGATATTTGGGGGCGTTATGGTGTTAAACTATGGTTATTGGTAAGTTTGGAAATTTGGTTGCAGGTAAATACATCAGTATTAAAGAAATAGTCAAATGTTAAAAGAACTTCATTTAAGGTCTGTTGGACCATCTGCTCAATTTGATGTTGAATTTGCCGATAGAGTTAATATCTTTACTGGTGATAATGGACTAGGTAAAAGCTTTTTATTAGATGTTGCTTGGTGGGTACTTACCGGAAATTGGGTAGAACAAATTGCTTATCCACAAAGAAATACAGAACAACACCCAGAAATTATATCCCAAATTGAAACTAAATATGGTTTAAAAGATTATCAAAGTGGATTTAATTTTTCTGAACAACAATGGTTAAAAAACCAGTTACCTCCTGAACTAAACGAGGTAGTTATTTTTGTTAGAGTTGATGGTAGTTTCTCAGTTTTTGACCCTCTTCGTAGTCGTGAGAGTGCTTATAATTTTACTACAGATACTCTTTGGAATGGCTTAAAGTTCAAAAGAAAAGTTATTTGTAACGGTATAATTCAAGATTGGGGAACATGGCAAAATAAACCACAAAAATCACCATTTCAAATTTTATCTAATGTAATCAAAAAACTTGCTCCCCATCCAGATGAATGGATAGAAATAGGAGAACCAACACGCGTATCTGTAGATGATGTGAGAGACATTCCTACAATTAATCTTCCTTACGGTAATATTCCCATTACCCAAGCATCAGCAGGAATGAAGAGAATTTTGGGACTTGCTTATTTATTAGTATGGACTTGGTATGAACACCTAAAAGCTGCTGAACTAACACAGCAAGAACCAATGAATCAAATAGTTTTACTAATTGATGAAATAGAGTCTCACCTGCATCCTCGCTGGCAAAGAGTCATCTTACCATCTGTTTTATCAGTAATCAATGATGTATTACAAGATATGCCTTTTGTCACTACTCCGCCTATTTTTATTCCTTACCGCATCGAAAATATACAACAAAATATGAAAATACAAACTTTAGTTACTACTCATTCTCCACTGGTTTTAGCTTCATTAGAACCACTTTTTGATGAAGATAAGGACAAATTATTTCTATTTGAAATGCAAGGAAAAGACGTTGAACTGAATGAAATTTTCTGGACTAAACAAGGAGATACAGTAGGATGGTTAACTTCCGAAATATTTGGACTAAAACAAGCGCGTTCTCAAGAATCAGAAATTGCTATTGAAGCAGCAGAAGCGTGGATGCGTCATAATGATATGAGCGATTTTCCCGAACATTTGAAAACACAATCACAAATACATCAAGAACTGCTAAAACTTTTACCAGGACATGATCCATTTTGGCCGCGCTGGATAGTCACAGCAGAAAGAATCAATTCAGGTTTATAAGACTTATACTAAAGATGTTAAAGTTTAATCCACCACTAGAACCGCAAGATTTTGATGAAAAAGTGCGACAACCTGGTAATAATTGGTTAGCAAAAAATACAGATCATAAAAAAAGACCTATAGATTATTGGTCAAAATTCAAAAGTGATTTAGCTGATGGTTTTAATAATCTTTGTGGTTATAGTGTCATGTATGAACCTGTAGGAACTTTAGAGCATTTTTTATCTTGTGAAAATCATCGTCACTTAGCTTATGAATGGAGTAATTACCGTTTTGCTTCTGGTTGGATTAATAGTAGTAAAGGTACTCTTGATCACCAAGTTCTTGATCCCTTTGAAGTGGAAGATGAGTGGTTTGAAATTTTGTTACCTTCTCTTCAGTTAGTTGTTACTGATAAAGTACCACCTGAGAAACTAGAAAAAGCAGAATTTACTTTAAAAAGATTACGTTTGCAAAATGGCTCACAAGTGATGCGCCAGCGTCAAGTATGGTATAATTTATATTGTGCTGGTAGTATTGACTTAGAAGGGTTAGAAAAAATGGCTCCTCTAATTGCTCGTGCAGTTAAAAAACAACAAGCAAATTCTGACAAAGAATAATTAATTAGGGTTTGCTGAATAAACCTAAAACCTTGATATATCAAAGGTTAGAGGCTGATAAACACAGAAATTAGTGCAAGGGTTTTGAAGGGTATACCGGAAAAAGTGTGCATTTTTTGGGATTTCAAGAGATGGCAAAGAAATTTTCAAATCTTCTCCTGACTCCTGACTCCTGACTCCTGACTCCTATGCCCTCACGGAAAGACTTTCTCAGCAACCCCTAATTATATATTTGAGAAAATCAAGTAAAAATCACTCCAGGAGTAAGAGTAATGATACAAAACATACCAAAACATGATATTTTATATGAAACCGATTTTCTTGCTTGGTGTGAAAAAACAGTTACTCAACTCAAAGCAAAAGATGTAGAAAATTTTGATTTTGAACATTTAATAGAGGAGATTGAAAGTCTGGGAAAAAGCGAAAGACGGGAATTAAGAAATAGATTATTAGTTTTGATAGCGCATATTCTCAAACGGATGTATGTTAACAGTTCTGAAAACTTCAATGGATGGGAAGTAACTATTGTAGAACAACGAAAACAAATCAAAGTTTTATTGAAAGAATCTCTTAGCTTACAACCTTATCTAGCACAAATATTTACAGAAGTTTATGCTGATGCTTTAGATATTGTTTCCGTTGATTATAAACAAACAGATTTTCCTGATACATGGCCATTTGATTTTGGTACAGATTTACTTTTATCTGCAAAATATTGGGAGCATAATCTGTAACTTGCATTCTAAACATTTAACCAAAACTTTCCACCATATAAATATCATTCCCCCCATCACCAACCACTATAAAACTACTATCATCATTTGTTAAATTCAAACTTCCATAAATACCACTTCTGAGAACTTTAATCAACATTTGTGGTGAAAAAGATTCTAATTCCACAAAATTACCCGCATCTAACCAAGTTAACTCTTCCGCAGTTAAACTCTGACGAATTTCTAACGGTAATTCTTTGGATTTTTTAGCTAAATACTCTGCATTTTGAATAAACATACCTCGCTTATTAGCAAGAATTTGACGCGGTAATAAACCCACATCAATAATAGTCACCTCACTATTTAAAAACCAATTTTCACTGGTGCGGAGATGATAGACCAAACTCACACCTTTAGGACTACAATCATGGAATGCAAAAACTTGTAAATTGGGGTTACGTCGTAGCATGTCCATTGTTGTATTAAAAATGCTTTGGGGATAACCATTAACACTAAGAATTGCACAGTTATTTTCAAAATGGAAATTATTAGCAATTAATAATTGTGCAATGTTAGCACTATCACAAACAACCAATCTATCAAAACTATAAGCAGTCACATCGGGGTTAATAGATGCAGGTGAAATTTGATTTTGTGGTTCAGGTAAAATTCTATCAATCATACCATTAACTGTTTGCCAATTTTCCAACCAACCATCTAAATTGGATTGAGTAACTAAAAATTCCTGTGGTAAATTTCCCACTCTTCCTAACTGTCTAGTTCCTAAAAATATTGACAACATTCCTAAAATGACCAACATACAAAAAATAGGAAACGAGTTTACGGTTAAACTTACCAATATTCCCAATACTAGAATTAATATTCCCACAATGCGTAAAGTTTTAGCACTTGCTTTGCGACTTGCAGTAGTTAATTTACTTGATTTGGTGTTATTAAATAAGTAGAAAATAGTCGCTGCTTGATAAACTAAATTAGCAACCAGAAAAGAATTAGGTAAAAAAGCACTTGTTATTCCTCCGACAAAGAGAGTAACCCAAATATTGAAAAAGAAATATAAAAACACAAAACTACGGGTTTGAAATGCTTTGTTTCGGATGCGATTATCTAAAAAATATAAAAGCTGCTTAGCTGTAAAATATAAAGTATGATTAGCAGAAATATCTGCCAATATTTTAGCAAACATGGGATCTGTAATTTTCAAATTCCCCATTGTTGTGGGTTCAAAAACAAAAGGATGATGACATTGTTTACATCTTCCGTTGTTTGCTGTTCTATCTTTTAAATTGTTATCAGTTCCGCAGTTAATACATTTCATAAGTTTTTTGGTAATGGGTAATTGGTAATGGGTAATTGGTAATGGGTAATTGGTAGGATATTTAAACTATTTGATTATTCAGTAAAACACTGTAATCTTCTCGTTTTCTAATTAACCGATGAGTACCATTTTCTAATAACACCTCCGCAGGTTTAGGACGATGTAAAAAATGAGAAGACATAGCATAACCATAAGCACCCACATCTAAAATAGCGATTATATCACCAATTTCTAAAGCGGGAAGTTGGCAGTTTTTAGCTAAATAATCCCGTGAATAAGTCGTATTTCCACAAACATCCGTGATATAATTTGTGATATACTTTTCATAAGTTTGATTTTTCCAACTTACAATTTCTCGATAACCTCCATGTACCGCAGGAACAGAAATATTAGCTACTGTAGAATCTACACCTAAAATTTGTTTATTACCTTGCCATTTTACAGATACAACTTGAGCTAACAAAGTTCCAGAACCAGCTATAGCAGCGCGTCCTGGTTCAATAATCAAATTAATATTTTTCCCTAAATTGCCAATTCTTTGACTTAACTCATCTCCAAAAAATTCCCAATTAAAAGCAATTTTATCATGATGATAGGGATAACCAAAACCACCACCAAAATCTAAATATTGCCAATCTGGTAAATTTTTTGCTATGGATATTACCTCATCAATAACATTAGTAAAAGCAGAAGTCGCATTAGTTCCCGTACCCCGATAAAAATGCAATCCTGTAATTTTTAAACCAGCATCTCTAGCAATAGCAACAGCCTGATCAAAATCTGCTATACTAACACCAATGCGACTATCTTCAGAAACATTCAACCTTAATCCAATCTTTAAATCTTCCTTCTCTTTGTGTCTTTGCGTCTTTGCGTGAGATAATAAAACCTCACACAACAAACGCAACTGAGAAATACTATCTAAATTTAAAGTATTTACACCCCAATTTAAAACCTGTTCCATTTCCTCCCGACTTAAATTACTACCGCTATAGACAATTTCTGAAGGTGTAAAACTAGCATTTAAACCCAAATAAATATCACCTGGTGTATTAGCATGAAGTCCCCAACCAGCATTTTTAAATATCTTCAATAACGCAATATTCCCGTTAGTGACACTAGCAAAATAAAACCGAGTTTGAGGATAATGGAAAGAGTTAGTAATATGGGAAATAGTTTGATTTAAAATATCACCATCATAAACATATAAAGGAGAACCGTAAATATTTAATAATTCCTCAGCAAGTTCTTGAGAAAATGGAGTTAATAATTTTGCAGTTTCTTGTAATGTTTCCATAAACCACGAGGTAATAAAAACGGATGCTTCCAAGACTTTGATCCTAGTTTTACACCAAAAACGTGAAAATACCAAAGTTCCCACATAATAAGTAACCAAAGTATCTCACCTATGCGTCGTCCTTGAATATGTCCTCCCAGTTCTCCGGTAATAATTTTTGTTGCTATATCAGGGTAAAAAATATTTTCCGCTTCTAGTATACCCGGATTTAACCAATTACCAAGATCATGCCAAAAATTATTTACACACCAAGAGGTTAGGGGAACACCCATACCCCGCTTTTGTCTCCAGACTATTTCCGATGGTAGCAAATTTTCTACAGCGCGTTTCAAGATATACTTTTCACAAGCACCTTGTAAACAGAGTTCACCAGATAGCTGAAAAGTCCATTTTGCTAAATTTAAATCACAAAAAGGCGATCGCACATTTAAACCATGCACAAAACTTAACGCAGTTGCACGGGGATGAATATTTTGCGCTCCCTTTAACATCAAACTAGCACGACGCAGACGATGTAACAACGAAGGACAAAAACGACTATCTAACCCATCCAACAGCCATTCCTGAGCATTTAAACCTTGAATCTGAGCATAAATATCCGGTTGATACACCCTAGATTCATAACCCCAGAGACGGTGAAAAGTTCGCAAATATTGTGAAATAAAATCTTCATTTTTATGGGGATGTTCACCTTGATAAATACCCGCAGCAATTAAAGGTTTATTAGTCCAACCGGCAAATAATTGATCACCACCCTCACCATTAAAAATCACTTTAGTTTCTTGAGAAGCAACTTTATTTAAAAGATATAAAGGAACAGTAACACCATCACCAAAAGGTAAATCCAAAGCTTTAACAGTAGGAACAATTGCATTTTTAATATTTTTCGGACTTGCATCAACCTTAATAATAGGAATATTCAAAAACTCTGCCACCTGTTTCCCATAACAATACTCAGAAACTCCAAATTCACCAAAATCTAAACTATAAGCGCGAACCTTCACCCCCAATTGTACCAACAAAGCAGCAACAATAGAAGAATCCAAACCCCCAGAAAGAAAAACCCCCACAGGTTCATCTTTTACATCAGCAACTTGCCTTTCTACCGCATTTTTTAATAAACTTTGTAATTGAGAAACTGCGGTATTTTCATCTGTAATTTGTTCCTGAGATTCATACCATTGATAATTGTAATTATTTATTACCTGATAATTACCAACGTTATCAATATTAAAAATCACCTCAGTTCCCGCACCGACAGAAAACACCCCACTAACAGAAGTTACAGGAGTAGGAACATAAGAAAAACAAGAATAACCATATAAACCAGAAATACAAACTTCCGGTTTATCCATTATTTCCAAAAGCAAATCTAACCGAGAAGCAAACCAAACAGTATTATTTTGACAACTCCAAAATAAAGGAACTTTACCAAAAACCTCCCTACCCAAAATCAAACTATCATCTTCCACCCTCACCCAAACATCAGCATCAGAAAAACCCGAAGCAGAAACAGCAGCAATAGTATTTCCTTCTATCTCCGGTACAGACTCACAACCCACATAAACCACATTCCAAACAAACCTTTCTCCCTCCCCTCCTCTCTCTGCGTCTCTGCGTCTCTGCGTGAGTTTTTCTTCCTTCTTCTCACCCCAATAACCGATAAAATGATAGGATAACATAACTATTGCACAACAAAAATTTCTTCACTAATTTTTCTCCCATCCAGCAACATTTCCACCTGCCAATTACCCACAGGTGCAGTAGAATTAATCGTATACTTACAATGAGTATTCCAAATGGAAGTAGTTATATCTTTAGTATCATAAGCATTTTGTTTCACAATTTTTCCACTAGGATCAATCCAATTACAACTAAGAGATAACCTTTTACCTATCGGTGCATCTTTCAAAGTTACACGATAAAAAACTTCACCATTAGCTTGACGAGAAACAGTTTTTATATCAACTTCATCAGCCAAAGTAATTCTATCTTGTTGAGCAGAAACATTAGCTAATAAGGAAGCTTGTTGTTGATTAAAAAATACTAAACTTCCAACAGTAATAATAATTGCCCCAACCACCCCAAAAGCTATCAACTTATTACGACGTTGTTGCACCTCTAAAGCTTGACGACGACGCAACTGAATCAAAGCTTCATCTAACAACTCTGGAGGTAAATTTAACTCTTGTAAAATTTGCTGAATTTGCTGTTGGTCAAATTCAGCTTCTTGACGTAATTGTAAACCTTGAACTTCAGCAATAATTTGATTTAACTGTTCCTGCGTTATTCGCTGGTTCATATTGCAATCGACTTACTTTTTTACTGGTGGATAAAAGATAATAGGATTTAAGTGTGATTTATGTCAGCAGTCAGGAGTCGTAGGAGCGAAGCATTCGGAAAATAACCTGTGATCAAAATTGATAAGCTGTTACACAGCTAAATTGTATAATCCTAATGTTCTGAACTCTTGTTTAACAGGCAAGATGCCTGTTCCACTTATCCAAATTAAATGCACAACAGCTTAATTTATCGCCTGAATGCTTCGCCCTTAACAGAGCTATTTTTTTATTTTTTTCATTTTCAGCAAGCATTATCTTTGTTTTTCCAACTTTCTGCCTTCTGCCCCTAAAACCAAGGGTCCAGTTTTCACCTAACACCATAACTAGCTAACATAGAAACCGCCAACTCGTTATCATATCAAAGTAAAAACCAGACCCAGTAGAAAGTTTAGGTAATCAATAGGTAATTAGAGAATTACCGATTTTAGCGTCTACCACGATAAGGAACTTCATTCAAGTAATCAATATCAAAAGAAGAGATTCTTTGAGCATAGTTACCCTTACCAGACAGAGAAGCGGCCATATCTGCAAACTTGCCAGGATCGCCTTCTCTGAGACGTTTTGTTTTCGCCTTTGCAGTGTAGAAGTTTTCCAACACAAAGCGCCAGTCGGTTCTGACTGTACCTGCTGTTTCTTGGAAGTCCACACCGTAACGAGGAGTAACCAAGTTATAGGGACGACCTTCCATGCGTTTACGTTGGTAAGGTACGGTGTTATCACCAAAGTTTTGGTTATATTCTTCGCTGTCTACCAAAGCATCAACAAAGCCATCAAAACCCTTAGTACCAATAACAATTGACCAAGCAATTTCTTCTTCTTTGTTGTAAGCAGAACGACCCAAAATCCGCTTGAGGGTGATATCTACTAAACGGTAGTTGTTGTTAACAGAAACAACTAAACGATAGAAAGCTTCGGATTTAGCTAAACCACGAATGAAGTCTTTAACAGACAAAGAACCATTTTTCAGTTGAGATTCTAAAGTAATTTGGCGGTTAAACTTCAAAATTTCATGTTCGCTGAAAACTTGGCGATAGGAAGCCCAAATGATGCTTTGAATGTCAGTGTAAGAACTAACATCTTCTAAACGGTAGATATAAGGAGTATCTTCGTTTTTATCAGCAACACCGAAACTGCTAACGCGGTGGTTTTGGGTAGATGGTTTGTATTGAAGTAATGGCAGTGCCATGCTGCGTCTTTCCTCTTGTTGATAAATTCGTTTCGTTTAAAAACAGAATTGGGTTTGTTTCAAAACAGAATTAGGTTTGATCACTAAAATTCCCAATTCGCACTTTAACTATTTTCTCTCATTAGGTTACATACCTAATTAAGAGATTTAACGAACTGGGAAACTAGCACTAGGACTGATAGACACAGGAACACCTGCGGGTACTGTTTCCCTAGTAGTATCGGGAATTGCAATGTTAGCTGTGCTAACTGGTGTATAAGTAACAATCCTGATATTAACAGCAGCAGCCATTTTCATGAAGTCACTGATACTACCGGGTTTGTAGCGTTCAGCTTCTAGCTTATCCCGCCAATAGTCAGCATAGCGGGGTGTGACTAAATTAAAGGGTCTATCTTTATAACGTCGGCGTTGGTAAGGAACAATATTTTCCCCAAAGCAGCTTTGATACTCTTGAGAATCTATCAAAGCATCCACAAAACCATCCCAGCCATCGGTAGCAATTTTGATAGACCAAGCGATTTCTTCATCTTTGTTATAAGGCGCACGACCTAACAACCGCTTGAGTCCAATTTCTACTAAGCGATAATTAGAATTGGTTTTAATTACCAAATCCTGGAAAGCGTCAGATTTAGCTAAACCCCGGATGAAATCACGGACAGTAATAGCTTTATTTTTTACCTGAGATTCTAAATTACTTTGGCGGTAGAATTTGAGGATGACGTGTTCGCTAAAAAGTTGGCGATAAGCAGCCCAAATCAATTCTTCAACTTCACCACCAAAAGCATAATCTTCAATGCGGTAAACTCTGGGAGTATCTTCGTTGGGTACTTCGTAACCAGCAACCCGTTGGTTTTGTGAACTGGGTTTATATTCTAGTAAAGGTATTGCCATATTTTATGTTGTTTGTAAGTGGTAATGGGTAATTGGTAATGGGTAATTGGTAATTGGTAATGGGTAATTGGTAAACTTTTTCCTGTCCACCAGTCACCAGTCACCTATGCCCTAATTTTTCGCGATCGCCGGGATATAGCTGTAAGGTAGAGAAACTGCTACTGGTTTAATGGTTACTTCTTCTGTGGTGACATCCCGTGAAGTGTCGGGAATTTCCAAAGTTTTCACTTGAGAAGTCACAGCAGCAATTGTTCTTTGGTAGTTGCGTTCAGGAGTGATGATGTTTCCAGCCATTGCCAAGAAGTTAGCTGGAATAGCTTTGCGGATATCTTCAGTGGTGAGAGTTCCCGAAGTGCGGATGCTGTAGAAGGAACGATAACCAAAAGAACGCATACTTTGGGTATCGCGCCAATTGGCATTGTAACGGGGGTTAACTAAGTTAAAAGGACGTGAACCAAAGCGACGACGTTGATAAGGTACGATATCATCACCAAAGTTGTTGAGGTACTCGTCAGAGTCTAACAACGCATCAATAAAGCCATGTACGCCTTTGGTAGCAATAACAATAGACCAAGCAATTTCTTCATCTTTGTTGTAAGCTGCCCGTCCCACAAACCGCTTGAGGATAATATCAACTAAGCGATAGTTAGAGTTAACCTCTGCTACTTGGCTGCGGAAAACATCTGATTTACCCAAACCCCGGATAAAATCACGAACAGTAATAGCCCGGTTTCGCAGTTGAGATTCTAAAAATTTTTGACGATAACTGCTTAAAATCAGATGTTCGCTAAAAATCTGCCGATATCCTGCCCAAATAATTGCATCAACATCTTGATCTGATGTGGCGTAGTTCAGTTTATAAACGGTTGGGGTGTCTTCGTTGGGAACTTCGTAACCTTCGACACGCTGATTTTGTGAAGAAGGAGAATATTCTAAAAGTGGTATTGACATCTTGACTTTTACCTTGTTTTATGGTGATGCTGAAATTTAAAATCCCAAACTGGTAGAAGCTAATTGGCTAGAGTGTCGATTCAGTAATGCTAGGTAATATGTTTTTACCTTGTAGGGGCGAAGCATTCGGACAAAATATGAACTGGTTTCAGCGATAGGTTATCACCCAAATGCTTCGCCCTGACGATTAATGAATCGGTGTTCTAGAAGCCAATTGAATGCGAGCGCAAACAGCTTTTTCACTATCATGAGCCAGCATTTCTTGGAATCGAGTTAAGATGATTTCTCGAACCTCTGCTATTTTTGCCAAAGACTGTAAACCAACAATGGCAGCATAACGAATTGACCAGTCTGTATCTTGACAAATTAACAGCAATGTTTCTAAAGCGCGATTGATAGCTGTTTGACGTTCAGCAATGCCTAATTGAGACCAGTTTAAATTTCCTAATCCTTTAGCAGCAGCACGGCGCACACTAGGCGCGAAGTCTGTAGCAGCAGCGGTGATTAACACATCTAAAGCACGGGGATCAGCGATCGCAGATAAGGTGCGGATCGAATAAGCCCGTGCGCCATAGTTATAATCATCAATTTGTTCTAGCAATTGGGGTACTGCTATTTCTCCCAATTCTGTGAGTCCTGCTACTGCCACCACCGCTGCTGCTGGGTTATTGTAACCAAAAACAGCGATTAAGGTAGAAATGGCCTCTGGATCTTTAGCTGCTGCTAGGTTCTTCACTGCTGTCACCATTTGCGCTGATGTTTCCGCTTGGTTGACAGCATTAATTAGTTCATTCATGTCTCAGTGGTCAGTAGTTGGAAGGTGACAGTAAGAAGGCAAGAGGCAAGAGGCAAAAGTTTATTCTTCCCAATCACCAATCACCAATTACCAATCACCAATCACCAACTTATAAAAGTGAATCCATCAGGTGCATGACTCGGACTGCCTGATCAGAAACGCAATCTAATCCATCCGCAAGTTGATGTTCTAACAATCCTTTAAGCGCCATGAGTTTAAAACTATTTTCTGCCTGAGCTTGGGCGATCGCATCAGCAGCAGCCATATACCCAATCGCTCCCAAATCCCCCAAAATAGAGCGCCGCAATTTCAGATCACTGCTTTGCATCATTGTCACCAAAAATTCCCCATACTGAGAATCTTGGGTGAGTTGATACATAGCCCTAGCTGCGGAGCATTGCACCCTTGTGACTGGATGCTCTAAAAAAGGCTGAATTAGGGAAATAGCCTCAGTTGCACCAATAGCTCCCAAGGCTTCTAATACTGCCTGATATGGTTGGGTAAGATGGGGGCGGCCTGGTACTTGCACGGCCTTGGCAACACCCCCATCTAGCATTTTGATCAGTGCTGCTAATGCTGCTTTAGCGTTCAGCATTGCTAAAGATTGGGCTGCTGCTTCCCGCACATAAAAATCTGAGCATTCCAAACACTGAATCAAGCCCGGTATAGCTTTAGGACTGCCCAATTTTCCTAATGCTCGGGCTGCATTTCTTCGGAGTGGATAACCTCCTAGTTCTGTTTTGTCAGCTTCATCCTCTAACGCTGTCATCAGTGCGTCTACGGCTTCTGGCTGACTGACTCGAAATTTACCCAACCACCAAGCGGCATAATAGCGGAGACTTAAATCTGATGATTGCAGGTTGGCGATCGCTTGCTCTGGTGTCAACTGCGCCCCATTTTCGGCAGAATATTCTGACGTACTGGGTTCTATCATGACCAGGGCTTTATGATTCTGCTACAGTCAAAGGTTCAATTTTGACAATTCTGCCACCTAAGCGGCTGATCCGCTGCATTTCTTCAGTCATCCGGCTGTAGGGTACGGTCATAAATACGCTACCGCTACGACGAATGCTGAAATTATTTTTGTCGGTTTCTTGGTTTTGCTTTAAGCCCACAACTTCATAACGAAATACACGGCTTGCAGATGAAGAAACGCTACTAGCACCAAGTGTAGTTTGACCGAACATTACTTCTAAATCTCCTCTTGATGGGGTATACCAACAAACAGCACTCTACCTTATGTGGATATAACGCTGACAATTTTGCCACCGGATCGGTGAATTTGCTGCATTTTGTCTAAAAGGCGCTCATAAGGTACAATGAAAGTTGTGCTGCTGCGGCGCACGCTGGGGAATCCTGGATTGCGTATGCCCGCTACTTCAATTCGGTAAACGCGATCCGATTGCCCTACAGCATTACCTAAGTTTTGTTTGGGAGCGTTATCCGCAGTGGGACGGAATGCCCAATTATTATTGCTACCGGATGGACCGACAACGGAGGAAGCTTTGTTACTTGCTAATTCCCTCGCCAAACGTGATTTGCTACCTTCTACCTGAGCAGTATCACTATTGGCATATCCACGGTACAAACGGAACATCCGGGTAAAACCAGCAGATGTTTGTCCTGGTTGAAAATCAAACCCGCGATAATATGGAACAACATTGTCGCCAAAGTTGTTTTGATACTCCATCGAATCTATATAAGAGTCGATTTCTGCATCGTAACCCTCGTTAATATATAAGTCTAAGTGGTATGTCACCTCAGACTCATCCAGAGGAGCGCGACCCAACAAATGTTTATAGTTGAGTTCAATCAACCGAGTTTGGAAACTGTTATAGAAGAATTTGGATTTGTAGAGTTCTGACTTAGCTATACTCCGCACAAACTCACGCACGCTCAAATTGCCATCACGCAAAAGTGACTCTGCACTCTTCAAGCGATCTGAAGCCAGAATATAGTCGTTTCCTAAAACTTGGCGATAAACGGCTTTGATCACCATTTCCACTTCTTCGCGGCTGGCTTTGGGGCGTAGTTCAACTCGACGTGAATCACTAAAAGGCTCAGTTCCCAGCCTAGACGCTGCTGCTGTAATTGCCATTGTTTTTCCCCTTTGATTAGCAATTTTGATTAGCAATACTGCTCTTTCTAACCAATTGCTGGTTGCATCAAGTTGGTTATTTGTTAGCTATAGCCACAGATAAGGTAATCAGGACATTAATTAACTGGTGATACAAACTTTAGTGATCAGAAAACTATTATCGCTGTCACCTGTCACCTGTCACCTGTCACCTGTCACCTGTCACCTAACATACATAAAACTATGCCCGGAGCGAGATCCAACTGCTAGGTGATTCAGTCTAGTCGAGTGAAAAGAGATTCCCCACGAAAACTGATTTAACCCCAAAGGGATAAACTTCATCCAGCACTTGTACCCTTCTCCGGGCAAGAAGCTATCTAGCTGAGAGCGTTGATAGCGTAGTCAATGTAGGTGTTAGCTTCGTTAGCAGCTTGGCCGCTCAAACCGTGGTTGCCTTTGATATATTTCAAAGCTTCAACATACCAGCTAGGAGACAAATCAAATGCGCTGTTGATTTCAGCCAAACCAGCAATTAGGAACTCATCCAAAGGACCTGTGCCACCAGCAACCAAGCTGTAGGTGATGATGCGGAGGTAGTGACCAACGTCACGAGCGCACTTAGACTTACCACGAGCATCAGCAGCAAATTGAGCGCCTGGTGTAGAGGTGGTGTAGGGAAATTTGCTGTATACGGCGTTAGTAGCACCATCAATCAGCTTTTGAGCGTTAGCTGTCAAACCACGAGCAGCTTCCATGCTGGCAGCAGCACGTACAAAACGACCGTTAACAGCTTGTAATTCTGTGTTGCTCAGGAAACGTCCTTGGGTATCAGCAGATGCGATAGCTTCGGTAATTGGGGTTTTCATGGTCTAATTTCTCCTTGATTGGTTTCGTATCTTGTTGGAATAGCTAGATTTTTAGCTGTGGACTACTTGTACTTGTTTGTACTTGTTGATTAAACAACGTTGATTAAACAACAGCAGCAGCAGCACGATCAAAGTAGCTTGCCAATTCAGAAACTAAAGAACTGCAATCACCTTTGGTGATACCGTTGGGATCGTTAACGATATTGATAGCAGCTTCTTTCATTTTTTGAACACCAACAGCTACGGAAGCACCAGGAGTACCCAAAGCTTGGTAAGTTTCACGTAAGCCATTTAAGCAACGGTCATCGAGAACACTAGCGTCACCAGCCAATGCAGCGTAGGTAACATAGCGTAAGATGATTTCCATGTCGCGCAGACAAGCAGCCATGCGACGGTTGGTGTAAGCGTTACCGCCAGGAGCGATCAATTGGGGCTGTTCTTCAAATAAAGCACGAGCAGCGTTGGTAACGATATCTTTAGCGTTGCTGGTGATGCGGTTAACAACGTCCAAACGCTTGCTACCAGCAGCTACAACTGCTGTCAAAGCATCTAGTTGTTCGGTGCTTAAGAATTCGCCTCTAGCGTCAGCTTGAGTAACAACCTTGGAAAATACATCTAATGTCATGGACTCTAATCTCCTAATTACTTAGTTGAGAGTTGTGTTGATTGAAACAGGTGCTGTTTTATCAATCAGGAATGGATGCTCAAAAACAATGAGTTAATCAAAGCTAAGTTGTTGTCTACTTCTTTTCTCATTTTCTCGTCTATCTTCCTGAAGGCAGAAATATGAGAATCAGAGGTAATTTTATGAGAAACCAGCCAACGAGATTGGATTGGTTGCCTCGTTTAACTTTGCTCTGTTTTTGAACCCCTCCAGATTAGTTTATACACTGCTATAGAGACTTTATTTGTTACAATTTATGAATAAATAAGATCAGGTAATAAGAAAAGCCTCAAGTCCTTTACATATAAGGGGTGTATACCCGAAAAGTTACTAATTTTCGTTACAAAACTTCATTAAGTTTGTAGATAAGAAGAAATTTTATACATTTTATATTAATTTAATGATTCTGAAACCATATACCAATACTCAACTACAGGTATTTTGGGATCATATCTAGACCCAGTAGTTTATATTAAAGAATGTAAAATTTACATTTCTAAATATTGTTGAGAACCTGTTAAATTAACCTCCCAGGGGGGATTTCAGGGAGGTGGGGACTGGGGACTGGTGACTGGGGACTGGGGACTGGGGAATGGGGACTAGGGACTGGGGACTGGGGACTGGGTAATGGGGACTGGGTAATATTATTCCCAATCACTAAATCACCAATCACCAATCACCTACGACGGAGGACTTCTAATAGCTTTGTAAAGGTTTGGGGCAGAGGTGCGGTTACTTCCACCCAATCTCCAGAAATGGGATGCTGTAACTTGAGTCGCCAAGCGTGTAATGCTTGACCGGGCAAATTTACCCCCACAGAACGACCAGAACCATAAACAGGGTCGCCGACTATAGGATGACCGATTTTGGCACTGTGGACGCGAATTTGATGAGTACGCCCTGTTTCTAACTGGAAATGGATCAAGGTGTAGTTCCCCAGCCTTTCTTTCACTTGCCAATGGGTTATGGCTGACCTACCCCCCTCTTCTATGGGGACTATGGCCATTTTTTTGCGGTCTTGGGGATGACGACCAATGGGTAAATCTACAGTCCCGCTTTCGGTTTTTGGCGCACCGTAAACCACCCCTAAATATTCTCGGCGTGCTGTTTTGGCTTGTAGTTGTGCTTGTAGGTGTTGATAGGCGATATCAGTTTTAGCAATAGCAATCGCTCCAGTTGTATCTTTATCTAATCTGTGAACAATACCAGGACGTTGCACACCACCAATTCCCGGTAAATTAGGACAATGTGCCAACAAAGCATTTACTAATGTACCATCTGCGTGACCAGGTGCTGGATGAACTACCAAACCTGCGGGTTTATTGAGAATGAGTAATTGCTCATCTTCGTAGAGAATATCTAAAGGGATATCTTCTGCTACCAGTTCCAACGGTTGAACTGCGGGAATTTCTAAACAAATGCGATCGCCAAGTTTGAGATTTATTTTTTTAGATGTACAAACTTGATCATTGACTTGAACATGACCCTGTTCAATTAACTGTTGTACACGGGAACGAGATAAATCAGGTATTGCAGATGACAGATAACGATCCAGACGTTCAGTTTTCTCTTGGACTAAAAGATTAATAGCGGTCACAGTTGGTTAATTTTAAACAGCTAAGTATATGAAAATTCTACTGATATCAGGGAATGGTGATTGGTGATTAGTGATTGGGAATAATATTACCCATTACCCATTACCCAGTCCCCAGTCCCCAGTCCCCAATACCCTAAATCATCCTGATAGTGAATTATGAAAGAGGAAAAGAATAAATTAAGCACTGTATGAGTAGAAATAGTCCGGGATATAGTATAGCTAATTTACAGTATATTTGCTTTGTAGTCATTAGCTTTACTAGCTTAAAAGGACTATTGATTTTAAGCACAAACATCTTGTTTGATCAGCAAAATCAGGTGAAACATAGTATTTTTCAAGAATGGACAATTGACAATGACCTCTCCCTGAAAGTCAGAGGATTGAAAAAGCGGATTTTTTTTGGTTTTTTCCCCTTCAAAGGGGAGGTTTTAAACCTTGAATGAAACAATTATCAATTGTCAATTGTCAATTATCAATTGATAAACTGCTATTTTCATTACTAATTTTTGTATTAACTTGAATTTTTTATATTAGGTTTAAAATAGTTTTTTATTTCCCTGTTAAATCTATAGTAACGTGAAATTAGTAGGTAATTACTGAGCATCTACACATATACCACATAATCATTCAAGGCTGGAATACAACAAATTAGAAGTAATGGAGAAGGTGTAACTTTTCTGAACTTAATGCTTCTAAATCTTTGCTATTCTCATGTCTTACACCTTTATCTTATTGGGGAAATTAAAGTCTATAACATCCAATGATGTCGTAGATTGAGCATTGCCAACCAGCCCTTATTGAAAAAGTGCAGGATGTGGATCTTGCCCATATGACTGCTGATAGGGGAATGCTTAGATAAATTCTGCTTTTTGCCCAGGTGAGGGGTGAGTGGGGTGTGGGGTGTTGGGTATTGTGTGTTTAGAGAAAAGACTTGCTATACTCACTCCCATGTAAACCGTTATCTTTATCTGGCATTAAGTTCAAAAAGACCGGTGTGAATCCTCTACAGGTGATTCACAAATTGTGATGTCAAATTTTTATTTGTATTCAAATCCATGCTAATGAAAACGCTTCCTATTAGTAGATACAGATTTTTCCAAAAACTACAACCTCTATCCCTGTTGAAGAAAATCACCAGTAAGTCGGTTACTGGTTGTTTAGAGGTATTTAGCACTTCCGGGGCTTGGTCAATATATGTACAAGAGGGGAAATTAATTTATGCTTGTTACTCAGAGAAGATGTTTGAGCCACTGTATCGCAACTTGCAGAGGTTGACCCAGAAAAATTCTACTCTTCCCAGAGGTATTAATGAGCAGTTACAAAGCATCTTTGAAAGAGGTGTGGAAAATCAGGCTATTCCCAATCCAGATTATTTAGCTATTTGCTGGTTGGTGAATGAGCAATATATTAGCTCTATGCAAGCGGCAATGCTCATTGAACAATTAGCTCTAGAATTTCTAGATTCATTTCTGCAAATCGAAGAGGGAAGTTATGAGTTTATCCATGAAACCTTTTTGGATGATTTACCCAAGTTTTGTCATTTGAATCTGCGCTTATTAGTGGAAAAGTGCCAGGCGGGGATAAAAGTTTCTCCTGAACAATTTTGGCAGTATAGTCAGCAATCTTCAGCAGGTGTCAGAGTTGCTACGGAGCAGTTTTGGCCAGACAATGAACCAAAGACACGCCCTAAAATTGAAGTACAATTGCCCCCAATTGGCAATAAACCACCAACTCCCAGCAAATATCAAAGATTTTATTCCCAACCCAAGGACAAAAAACATTACACAATTTTCTGTGTGGATGATAGTCCTTTGGTGTTAAATACTATTAAAAGTTTTTTAGATGAGCAAATATTTTCTGTATTTGGTGTTACAGATTCAGTAAAAGCTTTGATGGAAATTTTCCATACCAAACCAGATATGATTTTTCTGGATGTGACGATGCCGAATTTAGATGGCTATGAAATTTGCTCTTTATTGCGGAAACAGCCATATTTTAAAAATACACCTGTAATTATGGTGACAGAAAAAGCCAGCTTGATAGATAAAGCTAAAGCAAAACTCGTTAGAGCTTCAGCTTGCTTGACTAAGCCTTTAAATCAAAGTGATTTACTGAAAACGGTTTTTCAGCACATGATTTAAAGCAGATAATTGAAAGTAGATGATTGAAAGTAGAAAATATAAGTTTTTCTCGATCTAGATTACACTGGACGACAATTAGATAAAATACTGTGCATCTTGACTACTGCTCCAATGACTGCGATCGCTGGCGCACTAAATCCCGTCTCTTCAACTTGTTGCACAATTGTCCCTAACTCACCAATTAATTCTTCTTGTTCTGGCCGGGTTCCCCACCTCACCAAACCTATTGGAGTCTCTAGACTCAACCCAGATGAACTCAACTGTTCCACAATATAAGGTAGATTGTGGATACCCATATAAATAACTATTGTTTCTGAACCTTGGGCGATCGCTTGCCATTTTATAGTCGGTCGATACTTACCCGCCGCTTCGTGACCCGTTACAAATGTCACTGATGAACTATACAGACGGTGGGTTAAGGGAATACCAGCATAAGCCGCCGCTGCAATGCCGGCTGTGATCCCCGGCACAACTTCTACAGAAATTCCCGATTCTAGTAACTCTGCCATTTCTTCCCCACCACGCCCAAAAATAAAAGGATCGCCACCTTTTAACCGCACCACAATTTCATGATCTTGGGCTTTTTCAATGAGTAGTTGGGTAGTTTCTTCCTGTAAGAGCGAATGTCTCCCCATGCGCTTACCAGCGTTGATTTTTTCAGCTTGGGGATTGATCATTGCCAAAACCGGCGGACTTACCAAAGCATCATAAATAACTACATCCGCACATTCCAATAAACTTTTACCCTTGAGAGTCATGAGTCCAGGATCACCAGGACCAGCACCGATTAAATAAACCTTACCCAAAAACTTTTTCCCCTTCTGTTGCTAAATCCCAGATTATATCAGCTAGTTCTGCGCTGACTCCTAAAGGTGGTGCTAATTGCAACTTTACCCCAGGAAATTTTAATTTTAGCTTTTCTAAAGATTCGGCGATCGCATCAGTTATTCCCCCGGCGAATAAAAAATATGGCAAAATTGCAATCTGCTGATTACCAGCAGCTACTAATTCTTTTATCTTTGTTTCTAAACTGGGAGATACAGACCAATAAGCCGTTACTGCTCCCAAACTCCTAGCTATATCTTCTACTGGTTGTTGAGAACCAGAACGACGACTACCATGAGCTAAGAGAATTGATACTTCTGCTTTTATAGTAGCCATTGTTGAAGTCAGCAGTTTTGCTAAATTTCCATGACTTCCTACATAAGCTTTAATCTCAATCTGGATCTTTTCACCCAGTGCTGTTTGTGCAAGTTCCACTTCTGCGGGAATATCTGACATGACATGAACTCCCGGTAGCAGAAATAAAGGTATAATTTTTAGGCATTTGCAACCAAAAGCTAAAGCCTTTGGCGCGAAATCTTGAATTTGCTGGTTTAATGGTTGAGTATTTAGCTCTAGGGTAGCTATCCCTACTAAATGTTCACTATCTGGTAATTTCAGACTGAGCAGCTTTGCTAGTTGCTGCATAGCAATATTTGGACGCGGATCACGACTACCGTGAGATACTAAAAGATAAGCAGATGACATAGGCTGACGATGTGATTAACTAAAAATTTAGGTTAAGGAGTATTTATTATGAAAGAATTTATGCACTCTTTAGAAGAATTAGTGGACAAACTAACACTAGGTGCTATTTTAGAGATGTTAGAACGAATCTGCCACAAAAAAGCAGAAAATCTCAGAACTCACTGGAATGATGAAGAAAACGCCAAGTTATGGGAAAAAGCAGCTAAACAAATCGAAAATATCAATGTCGATATTTGAAAAAGTCATTAGTCATAGGGAGATGGGGAGGAAGGGGAAGTAGGGGAAGTAAGGGAGGTTAATAACCCAGTCACCAGTCACCAATCACCAGTCAGCAATCACCAGTCACCAATCCCCTATTTCTTTTCTGCTTTATAAGTATAAAAGTTGTCAAATGCGCCTACTGTTTCAAATTTGTAACCAGGTATTAAATTATCAATTTTTAAATCAGTAGTATAAAGACTAAAAATAATATAGTTCTGTCTTTTTGTGGTGGCAGAAATAATATCTCTAATTTTCGGTTGAGCGGAATCAACCAGCTGGTTGCAATTAAATTGTATCAGATTTTGCAAAAAATTCGGTGTTTTTTGACAAAAATCTGTTTTTAAGTAAGTTTTCAAACGTTGTACTGCATACTCTTCATATTTAGGCTGTTGTGGATTTGTGGTAGCCATCGTCACTCCCAAGACTGCTATTCCTGCTGCGCCTACAGATGCAATTAAAGTCAATACTTTCATATATACCAGGTTGTGATCTAATGACTACAGTTTAAAGACTACAAAAAAATTAGTCAATTTCAGTCAAAAAAAATCTTGATCATTTTTTAAAGTCGTGCTATGCTCAGAGAGTAAATGGCGAGCGTAGCCAAGTGGTTAAGGCAGTGGATTGTGGTTCCACCACTCGCGGGTTCGAGTCCCGTCGTTCGCCCTGGTAATAAATTATTATTTTCCGTGGGTTCAAGCAACGCGAGGAAAGAAAACAAAAAGGAAAGTAAATTAATATTGGCTCTGTTTTTACTCAGTGCTGACTAATACAATAGACCTCTCCAAAATAGAATGTATTAATTTGTCATAAGTTGTAGGGGCGAAGCTTATGGGTGATAATTTAACGGAAAAATCAGACATCTAGATATCCCATAAGCTTCGACCCGCCCCCATAAATAGGTTCCATAATTTCTTTTCTGGAGATACAGCATAAGTATCGTTAATTAGTAGGGGACTGGTGACTGGGGACTGGTGACTGGGGACTGGTGACTGGGGACTGGTGACTGGGGACTGGTGACTGGGGGGAATAAGATACTACTTCTTCCCTCCTGCCTCCTAAATTGACAACTCCCACCAAGTTTTTTGACCAACAATACCATCTACTAATAAATTACGTTGACTTTGAAAAGCTTTAATAGCTGCTTCAGTAAGAGGACCAAATATACCATCAACTCGAATACCATAGCCATTAGATACCAATAAACGCTGCATAATTCTTACAGACATACCAGAACTACCAAAACGTAAAGTTGGCATGGGTTGTCTGTTATGTGCTGGGTATCGTGCTAATAGCTGCTCTTTTGTAGGGATATCCTGAGCATCAGCTAACTCAAAAGATATTGAGGACAGGTGCTTTTGTCGAATTTGTTTTAATATATGATCCCGCTGATGTGCCAGTGCTGAAATTTGAGGTTTGTCCCTTCCGTCTACTGTCATAAATTCAGGTGGTGTGATTTGAGAAATAGAAGTTAATTGAGATAACTGACTATTTTTTGAATTATGCACGCCATTTTCCGTTGTCAATGGTCGCTGCTCCGGCAAATGGGGCAAATTTGGTTGTGTGGTGCTTAATACGCCCGTCATTAGCAGGCCAATTTCAGTCATTTTAGTTCATCTGATATTTTGTACCTATAAGGATAAACCAGGAGTAGACAAACAAATAGTGTGAAACTGTAACTCTCGTCCAACAAATTATTTTATGTAAGCTAAAGTAATAAAGGAGACAAATAATTACAGTGTAAAAACTTATTTATTGGGAAATTTGATTAATGATAGTAAACGATGATTCTATCGAAGAAAAGAGGTTTTTAGGTTAATTTACTTTTCTTTACATACTTTGGTTGTTTCCTGTCTTTCTACTTATCAATTGTCAATTGTCAATTATCAGTTGATAACAGTAATATCTAGGGGTTGCTGAGAAAGTCTTTCCGTGAGGGCATAGGAGTCAGGAGTCAGGAGTCAGGAGTCAGGAGGAGATTTGAAAATTTCTTTGCCATCTCTTGAAATCCCCAAAAATGCACACTTTTTCCGGTATACCCTTCAAAACCCTTGCACTAATTTCTGTGTTTATCAGCCTCTAACCTTTGATATATCAAGGTTTTAGGTTTATTCAGCAAACCCTATCTAACTGCAAATTGTCAATTTTTGTGTAGTATATATTACTATGTTGTATTTACACAATTAAGCTATTGCTGAGTCATATTTATAACGTTTTATCACTTTATCACTTTACCAGTCCAGGAATTATTAGTTAATTTTAGCAAAAAAAATATTGACAAAAAGTTTATTTTACCCATAGTACAGCAACATAATTGCAACAATTGGGTGTAAAACCGGGCTGAGTCCCGCAAAGCTAACACCTTTTCAGGCAAAAATTTTTTGAAGCGGTTATCATCACCGTTACCAAAATACCTCTTCCAGTCCCCATTTCCCAATAAGATACATTCTGGTGTTAGGATAACCGTGACGACAAAAATGCAAATAAATGTAAACAATATATATTAAGTTCTTAAAAACTGAATTTAGTTAATCACCTTATTTCCAGTAGGTAGCTTCATGTCCATCAGTACCATCGCTCCTGAGCAGGTTAATCGCATTGTTGGGAATCAGCATCATGATCCGTTTGAGGTACTAGGTTCACATCTTATAGAACAGGAAGGTAAAAAAGTCTGGGCTGTGCGAGCTTACCTTCCAAATGCCAGCGCAGTTTATGTAGTAGTTCCAGAAGGACGCAAAGAATATCCCATGACAACGGTGCATCATCCCCATTTTTTTGAATGCACCATAGAAACACCAGAACTTAACAACTACCAATTACGAATCAAAGAAGGAGAGCATGAGCGAGTCATTTATGATCCTTATGCCTTCCGTTCTCCCCATTTAACAGATTTTGATTTGCATTTATTTGCAGAAGGAAATCATCACCGCATTTACGAAAAATTGGGAGCGCATCTTACAGAAGTTGATGGTGTCAAAGGTGTTTATTTCGCCGTTTGGGCCCCCAATGCTCGCAACGTTTCTGTTTTGGGAGACTTCAACCACTGGGATGGACGCAAACACCAAATGCGGAAAGGACACACAGGGGTTTGGGAATTATTTATTCCTGAACTGGGTGTGGGAGAACATTACAAATATGAAATCAAAAATTTTGACGGACACATTTACGAAAAATCTGATCCCTACGGTTTCCAACAAGAACCACGTCCCAAAACAGCATCTATTGTCAGTGACTTAAATGCTTACAGATGGACTGATGAAAATTGGATGGAAACCAGGAGACATACTGATCCCCTCACCCAACCAATTTCCGTTTATGAAGTGCATTTAGGGTCTTGGTTACACGCTGCTAGTGGCGAACCAGCAAAATTGCCCAACGGCGAAACAGAACCAGTAGTTATTGCTTCAGAACTCAATCCTGGGGCGCGTTTCCTTACCTATCGGGAACTAGCAGCCAAACTCATCCCCTATGTCAAAGACCTGGGATATACGCATATAGAATTGTTACCCATTGCCGAGCATCCCTTTGATGGTTCTTGGGGTTATCAAGTCACAGGTTACTTTGCTCCCACTTCCCGGTTTGGCAGTCCTGAAGATTTCATGTATTTTGTAGACCAATGTCACTTAAATGGTATTGGTGTACTGGTAGATTGGGTTCCTGGACATTTCCCTAAAGATGGTCATGGTTTAGCTTTCTTTGATGGTACTCATCTTTATGAACACGCTGATCCCCGCAAAGGTGAACATAAGGAATGGGGAACTTTAGTATTTAATTACTCCCGCAACGAAGTTAGAAATTTCTTAGTTGCTAACGCCCTGTTCTGGTTTGATAAATACCATATTGATGGCATTCGTGTTGATGCGGTTGCTTCGATGCTTTACAACGATTATTGCCGTAAAGATGGCGAATGGCTACCTAACCAGTACGGTGGTAGGGAAAATTTAGAAGCGGCTGATTTTCTGCGTCAAGTAAATCACAACATCTTTAGTTATTTTCCCGGAGTCCTTTCCATTGCCGAAGAATCTACTTCTTGGCCTATGGTGTCTTGGCCTACCTATACAGGTGGTTTAGGGTTCAACCTGAAATGGAACATGGGTTGGATGCACGATATGTTGGATTATTTCAGCATGGACCCTTGGTTTAGGCAGTTTCATCAAAACAATGTCACCTTTAGTATGTGGTACAACCACAGTGAAAACTTCATGTTGGCATTGTCACACGATGAAGTTGTACATGGTAAGAGCAATATCATCGGTAAAATGCCCGGTGATAGATGGCAGAAGTTAGCTAATGTGCGGACTTTATTTGCTTATATGTTTGCTCACCCTGGAAAGAAAACCATGTTTATGAGTATGGAGTTTGGCCAGTGGAGTGAGTGGAATGTCTGGGCAGATTTGGAATGGCAGTTATTACAACATGAACCCCATCAACAGTTAAAAGCATTTTTTAAGGAGATAAATCATCTTTACCGTTCTGAACCTGCTTTATATACTCAGGATTTTGCGCGGGAAGGGTTTGATTGGATTGATTGTAGCGATAACCGTCACAGTGTAGTTTCTTTTGTCCGTCGTGCTAAAGATTCTGATGAGTTTGTAGTTGTGGTTTGTAATTTTACACCTCAACCCCATTCTCACTATCGCATCGGTGTACCAGAGAAAGGATTTTATACTGAGTTGTTCAATAGCGATGCGCGTAAATATGGCGGTAGCAATATGGGCAACTTAGGAGGAAAATGGACTGATGATTGGTCTTTACATAATCGTCCTTATTCCTTAGATTTGTGTTTACCACCTTTGGGAGTTTTGATTCTCAAACTGGATCAAGAAAAGACTGCGGAAGCACTGAGTTAAGGTTTAAACTGGGATGTTGCGGGGAGTAGTTTACACTTCCTGCTTCACAATCCCGTAACCAAAGTTTAACACCTTGAGCGATCGCCCCCTGACTACTATCTCTTGGTGGTGCTAAGGGTGGTTTTACTGGATATTCACCAGTTTGAGTAAACATCATCACCACCTGCCAACCCAAAGTAGTTTTCGTCAAAAACAACCTGTGGAACTGCTGTAACTCCACCGCCTTTTTATCTATATACTGTCGTTCCAGAGTTGTAAAAAAAACCTGCTCAACCCCTTGGGAAGCATAATTATTAGTATTATTAGCAGTATTATTAGCAGTATCAATACCAGGGTTTAAAGGTAAAGGTTGAAACTTCGGCTTACCTGCCACCAAAATATAAGGATAGATATCAACACTGCGACTCAGACGACGGGATCTTTGAATAACACGGTTAGCATAGCTAGGTAAATCTAACATCAACTGAGTAGTTAAACCTTCTAAACCTTGCTGAGAACAAGAACTACTCATTTTGGAATCAACAGGTTTAGGAGAGAGTTTTTTGGCGAAAACAGGAGATGTAAAGACAAAAGACAGAAAAAGCCACAAAGGAAAAAGAAATACTAAATCCTTAAAAACAAACCAGCCATTTTTTCTTCCTTCATCTTGAAAATTCATCAAATTCAAAAAATCACATCTTGTAAAAAATATTATCGCATAACTTGGGCGGGTAAGACTTGTACTAAGCTGATCGACGCTTGTACTGAGCAAAGTCGAAGTATGCCCACTCCACAAAAATCAGAAAACACCAGCAAAAAATCTCTTTAAAACTTCATCCTTCTGGGTTCTCTGCGCTTCTGCGTGAGATTTAACAAAGTTGTTCACTAACCCAAATTTAACTCCTCACAAATCTTATCCCAAGCCAGAACCGGATCAGCAGCAGCAGTAATAGGTCTACCGATCACCAAAAAATCAGCACCGGCTTGAAAAGCTTGAGAAGGGGTGAGCGATCGCTTTTGATCACCTTTTTCAGCCCAACTCGGACGCACCCCAGGACAAACCAGCAAAAAATTCTCACCGCAAGTATTCCGCAACTGTGCCGCCTCTTGGGGAGAACAAACCGCCCCATTCAAACCCGCATTTTTTGCCAAAAGTGCCATTTCTAAAGCAAATTCCGGCAATTCCAGAGGTATTTTCAAATCAAACGCCAAATCTCGCGCCGAAATGCTAGTTAACAGAGTAATAGCGATTAAATTAGGTGGTTTAGTTCCCGCTTTTTCCGCTCCCACCTGCACTGCTTCTACAGCAGCCTTCAAGCAATCATTACCACAAGTGGCATGAATTGTCAACAAATCCACCCCATAACCAGCAGCAGCACGACAAGCACCGGCGACAGTATTGGGGATATCGTGAAACTTCAAATCTAGGAAAATCCGCTTTTGGCGAGATTTTAGCACATCCAGAATAGCCGGACCTGTGCTAGTAAACAATTCTAAACCAACCTTCCAGAACGTGACTTGGGGAAGTTTATCCACAAGAGCGATCGCACTGTCTAAATCTGGTATATCTAAAGGTACAATAATTTTTTCATCATTCATAATTCTGGTTGTTACATTCAGTTATAGTAGTCCTATTAAGGGTGAAAATGTCAACATCTCATGATATCTTCCATCCGCAGAATTTATCTAACACGTAAAGACGGGTGTTCAAAACCGGATAATCATTTTTTGGCAAGGATTTGAGGATGTCTTTGACAATCTTGGGAAATGAATTTATAATCATGATCCAATCAATATTTTGATATAGCTTGCTCAAATTTTAATATATTTTGGGCTATTTTTATCACAGATTTCTTAACATTCAACACTTCTGACCTTAGAATTATCTTCCACTAATTTTATTAATGGGTTAGAATCTCTACAAAATGGGTTAGAATCTCTACAAAAAAGATATTTAATTAACAAAATTGTAGAAGATAACATATTGTTTGATTTATCTCCCATTTTTCCATTTTTAGGGAATATGTCAGAAATTTTTGTGAAGATTAATCTACATCATCCCCGCTTGAAAAATCTGATTTGCGGTTAAATTTAATTCAGAAAAAACTTGAGAAATAACCTGTTCATCATCTCTAAATTTACTGATTTGATATTCTCCATCTACCAAATTACAAACAGAAATAGTAGGTTGTTTGGGATTACCAATAAAATTACGTCCTCCTAAAGCTGCATAATCTATAATCCAATATTCAGCAATACCCATTTCTTCATAATCAGCGTACTTTAAATAATAATCATCACGCCAATTAGTGGAAACAATTTCAATGATTAAGGGAATGGAAGCACCATGACTAATAACTGATTGTTTTTTCCATAATGGTTCATTAGCTAAATTAGCACGATTTAAAACTAACAAATCGGGAAAATAACCAGAATCTTTACCTTCTGGTCTAACTATAACTTGATTAGGTATCACATACGGAAGATTTAAACCATCAATTTTAGCACTAATTTTGATAGTTAAAAACCCTTTAACTTCTTCATGATCTCCCACCGGTTGCCCCATTGTGACAATTTCTCCATGATGTAATTCATAACGTATATCGGAATTGTCAGGAAGCCAGTTAACAAATTCCTCAAAGGTGACAATTTTATTTAGGGTTTGAATCATGACTGTGAACAATTATTGATGATGAAAATATTATAACAGCAGGGTGCGTCAGATATCAAAAGTATATTTATTGACATGACTTCTACCGTCTGACGCACTCTACGAGTCCCGTACTAAATCTGAAACATCTAAAGGAACTATAATTCTCCCGGCATTAATAATCATATCAATGATGGGTTTGTTTTCATGGTGTTTTATATTTTTACGATTTAATGAGTTAATACTCATAATATTCAGTAAGGTGTGTATTTACTTGGAGTGACACACCTTATTTTCTGAAATATTTGGTTATCGTCTAGATTTGACTAGAACTTTACGCATCTCAAACTAAAATTTGTTTTTTCAGAGATTTCAATTGACCAGATAATTCTTTACGAGTTGAAAATCGCAATATATAGTACAAAAAGAAGTAAAGCAACAAATATTATTTGCCATTTAACCTCTGGTTTTGATACTGTTACAACTTCAGGTTGGGAAGGTGTTACAACTTCAGGTTGGGAAGGTGCTACAACTTCAGGTTGGGAAGGTGCTATTACTTCAGTTTGAGGAGTTGCTATCCCACATTCCGCTTGTGGTGTGAGTTCTTGAAAATCATAGCTAACTAAACGCACAAAATTCTTCTTACCCACCTGTAAAACCTTACCCGATAAATCCCCAGGGGAGTCAAAAGTCATATCCACATCAGTAATTTTCTCACCATCCAAACGCACACCACCCTCTTGAATTTTCCGTTTACCTTCGGCGGTACTTTTACACAAACCGGTAGCACCGAGAATATAAGCTAATTTAGCGGGAAATTGAGGAATAGCAGCCACAGAATACTCTGGTAATGCCCCTTCCTTACCACCACTTTTCGCCGCTTCTCTAGCCTCATTAGCCGCTTGTTCACCGTGATATTGACGGACAATTTCCCAGGCTAAAAATTCTTGGCGATCGCGTGGATTTTCTGGCAGACTATGCAAAGGTAAATCCGTCAACAACTCAAAATACTGTGACAGTAAATTATCTGGCACAGCTTGAAGCTTTTGGTATTTCTGGGAAGGGTGTTCTGATAAACCAACATAATTACCTAAAGACTTCGACATTTTTTGTACACCATCAGTTCCAATTAAAATAGGTAACAGCAAACCAAACTGAGGTTTTAAACCAAAATGACGTTGTAAATCTCGACCTACAGCAATGTTAAACTTTTGATCAGTTCCCCCTAATTCCACATCAGACTCCACAGCCACAGAATCAAAACCTTGCATCAGTGGATACAGGAACTCATGGAGGAAAATCGGATTCTCTTTCTTATAACGTTCAGCAAAACCTTCCTTGGCCAACATCTGTCCCACCGTCATCGTAGACAGCAACTCCAGAATTTTCCCCAAATCTAGACGGGAAAGCCATTCCGAGTTGTAGCGTACCTCCAACCTCCCAGGTGTGTCAAAATCTAAAATAGGACGCACTTGATCAAGATAAGTTTGGGCATTTTGCTTAACCTCTGTCTCAGTCAACTGACGACGGACATCAGACTTACCCGTAGGATCACCAATTCTTGCGGTAAAATCACCAATAATCAAAACCGCCGTATGACCAGCATCTTGAAACGCCCGCAGTTTTCTTACTGGTATACTATGACCCAAATGAATATCCGCACCCGTAGGATCAATACCCAACTTGATCCTTAAAGGACGGTCAGCATTGAGCAACCGCTTTTCCAAACTTTCAGTTTCACTATCAGCATCATGAGGTTGAGGAAAAATTTCTGCCACACCACGATGTAGCCAAGAGAAATTCTGCGCCATACTAGCCATACTATAAGATTCACTATTAACTACACTTTGCACTTTAGAAATTAGGTTGGTAAAGTCCACTGGCAAATTATCCGTTTTCTGTCCTGCCAAACTACTATAATTGCAAAAAATTAACCGACTTTTTTCATTTCATCAATTACATTTATATTTATTAGTGAGGAAGTAAAACCGCCGTGTCTTCTAGGACTTTTGTAAACAAGCAATCCCAAGACCAGGCTTCATCTGGGTTTGAATTTTTTAAAGGCGTAGGTCAGGTAACTGGCGCTACCCTACTATCGCTCACACTGCTGTCAAGTTCTATTGCAGCGGGGGGACTGGTGGGACTGGCCATAAGTTTCCGCAACTTGCCAGACGTGAGACAGTTACGCAGCTTTTCTCCCACAGAAACCACATACATATATGACATTAAAGGTAAACTCATATCAAGCATTCACGGTGAAGCAAACCGCGAAGTAGTACCCTTAAATAGAATTTCCCCGAACCTCAAACGCGCTGTACTAGCCAGTGAAGACGGTCACTTCTACAGTCACCAAGGCATTAACCCTTCTGGTGTAGGAAGGGCTGTAGTAGTAAACTTGGCAGCAGGTGGTGTAAAAGAAGGTGGTTCTACCATCACCATGCAGTTGGTGAAAAACCTGTTTTTGTCTCATCGGCGGGCTTTTACTCGCAAATTAGCCGAAGCAGTTTTAGCCATTCGTTTAGAACAAATTCTGGAGAAAAACGAAATTTTAGAAATGTACCTCAATCAAGTATATTGGGGTCATAATAACTACGGTGTACAAACAGCCGCCCGGACTTATTTTGATAAATCAGCCGAGTTTTTAACCTTGGGTGAGTCAGCAATGATGGCGGGTTTGATCCAAGCCCCAGAAGAGTTTAGCCCCTTTGCCAGTATGAAAAAGGCAAAACAAAAACAAAAAGAAGTGTTAGGGCGGATGTTAGACTTGCGGTGGATCACCCAAAAAGAATATGATGATGCCCTCAAGGAAGAAATTAAACTAGGGAGAATTAGGTCATTTCAAGGTAGCGCCCTACCTTATATTAGCAATACCGTAGCCCAGGAACTGGTGAAAAAGTTTGGAAGGGATACAATGCTTAAAGGCGGGATGCGGGTACAAACCACCGTGGATGCCAAATTCCAGATGATGGCAGAATCAACTGTGAGTAAGTGGCACAAAAATTTACTAGGTCAAGGGTTGCGTGGAAATCAAATTGCTTTAGTTGCAGTTGATCCCCGCACACATTTTGTCAAAGCTCTAGTTGGTGGGGTAGATTCTAGAGCAAGTGAATTTAACCGCGCTACCCAAGCACTCAGACAACCAGGTTCGGCTTTTAAACCTTTCGTTTATTATGCTGCCTTTGCCACTGGTAAATATGCTCCAGATAGCACCGTATTAGATACCCCTGTTAGCTACCGAGATGGCAATGGTTGGTACTTCCCCAGAAACTACGATGGTGGGTTTAGTGGTGCAATGTCTATTCGTACCGCTTTAGCTCAATCTCGCAACATCCCTGTAATTAAGCTTGGTAAAGCCATAGGGATGAATAAAGTTGTTGAAACCTGTCGGACTTTGGGTATCATGAGTCCAATGGAACCAGTTACCTCCCTGCCTTTAGGTGCTATTGGTATGACTCCCTTGGAAATGGCCAGTGCCTACGCTACCTTTGCGAATTATGGCTGGCAATCACCAGCAACAGTAATAGTCAGAATTACAGATAGTAGTGGTAATGTGTTACTCGACAACACACCAAAACCCCAGCGAGTGCTTGATCCCTGGGCATCAGCAGCAACTATAGATATTATGCAATCTGTGGTTAGTAGCGGTACGGGTAAGGGTGCAGATATAGGCAGACCATCAGCAGGAAAAACAGGAACAACTTCCTCAGAAAAAGATATTTGGTATGTGGGTACTGTGCCACAACTCACAACTGCTGTCTGGGTGGGAAGAGATGATAACCTACAATTATCCAGTGGTGCTACAGGTGGTGGTATGGTTGCTCCCATCTGGCGTGATTTTATGGAGCAAGCCCTTAAAGGAGTACCATCAGAGAAATTTAAAACACCTTCCCAGTTTCCACGTCCTAAAGCAAATTAGAGTGAGGTAATGGGTAATGGGTAATGGGTAATGGGTAATGGGTAATGGGTAATAGGTGATACAGTGAGTGGATTTAGGATTTTGGATTGTATTTCATGAACTCCAATCTAAAATCTAAAATTTAAAATCTAAAATTTTTCCCAATCACCAATCACCAATCACCAATCACCAATACCCTCATACCTGTTTTTCCAACTCAGCTTTCATTCTTTGCAGAGTCATATTCATCTGCTCAAACATTTGTTGTGGTGTAACACCAAACTGATTTAGCTGAGTTTTTAGTTGCTGTATGGTCATTTGCGCCATAAAATCTTCTGATAGCTCGAACCGCTTCATAAAGACGCGATATCGGTCCATCATAGATTCCATCTGCTCAATAAACAGCTTTTTGCCCTCGCGGTCAAATTTGCCGTAGTTGTTGCCAAGTTGAATCAGTGCTTGGTAATCTTCAAAAAGCTGTTTGGCTTCGTGTTGAACTATTTCAGAGTCAAAGAATCCCATTTTACTTATATTCAACTGAGTGCTTGTACTCAGTAGCTGAAAGTTTTGTCTCTAGTCTTATTTTAGTCTAGAGGACTAATCTAGAGAACAAAATTCGCTGGAAGTACGGTTTTTTACAGAAATTTCACTACTTGACTGGGGATTGGGGACTGGGGACTGGGGATTGGGGACTGGTGACTGGTGACTGGTGACTGGGGACTGGGGACTGGGGACTGGGGACTGGGGACTGGGGACTGGGGACTGGGG